>NZ_CEZLMY010000022.1:0-3026 GCF_983033635.1 Psychromonas sp.
GGTCGGCCAGTTTCTTTTACTGCCGGGTAAGTTAACCAGTGCATCTTTAGAAAATACCTGCACCGTCATTTCAAAAAGCATGCCGTCATCCACTATTCTACCTACAAACTCTCCCGGCCAGTTACAGACCTTTTTCTTATTAGAGGAGATTAGCCAGGGACAGTTTAAATCCGGATGGCGATCGAGCACCCATTGCTCCCATGAAGAGTGTGCAGCTGCATTTTGAGAATGGCCCGGCAAACTAAATAAACAGCCAAGCAGTGTAACCAGCATGATTATTATACTTTTAAACGACATCACAAATTCCTTTTAATCAATGAAGATAAGTTCAGCGCGGATAGCAGCAGTAGATAAAATAATAGGTCATAACCGTTTTATTTTGGTCTGCTGTTTAATCTTAATAGTTATAAAAGTGAGCCAGCGCTGAATTTATAATGGCTAAGAGTTAAGGCCGAGGTAGGAGAAGTGATATTGCGGAAAAAGTTTTATTAAAAGTACGGCTGATAAATAGCAATATCCTTGCAGATGGCGAGGTTTTGCTTTTAGCTGCTAAAGAAAAGGGCAAGAGCAGCCCTCTTCTATCTGTTCTGTTCTTATTCAAGGAATTCAAGTTAGCGGCCAGTTTCACCTGAACAGTGGGTTATTTTTCAGGCCAGTCATCTAGCGGGAATGGCCGAACTTCACTGTTATAGGTCAGAAACAACATAATCTGATACTGATAGACACTCAGGCTTTTACCGAACTGCAGGAGGTTGTCATTTGCCTCCGCGGTAAACAACACCACTAAAAACTGCAACACCACCACGACCAGCATTACGAATTTAGCCACTCCCATCAGAAATATAAAAAGCAGCATAAACAAACCACGCAACCAGACGTTGCGGTCTTTATAAAATTTTTCTTTTTCATCCTTCATTACAGTTTCCTTTTAGTGAATGTTTAACAGTTATAGCTTGAATTCTTATATATAAAAATAGCAAAAATAATGAATTTAGCGACCGCATTTACAAAACTATTAGGCACTTAAATACTGATTCCATGCATTCTTGTACATCTGTTTTGACTCTTTTCTAAGCTTATTAATAGACGCCTGCTCTATTTCACTTAAATCGCGATTCTCAGTTAGCTGCAAGCGCTCGATTTGTTGAATCTGTTCATAGTTGTCATGTTCTTTACCATTTTTAATAACAGAAAATGCTTCAAGATGTAATTGTACTTCCGCTACAATTTTGCTCTCGGGTAAACGCACCAGCAAACTTAAATCTCTGTAGCCGGACGCACCGGGGGTTTTAAAACGATTTTTAATACGCAGCAGCTGTGTTTCCTGCTCGATTAATTCAAAGGCATTCATTAATGCAGGAACATCCTGGGCAACAATAGAGGTACGGGCCAGATCCGTTATCTGTTCACTATTACCAGCAAGTTTACTATTGATTTTATTGACGGCACGCAGTTTCGATTTTACGCCAGATGAAAAAGTATCAGTGCCACTTGCCAACGCAATTTGCTCCGTTATGTTTTCCAATTCGCTTTGCCCTGCAATAGCATTTTGGTAAAGCAGATTAAATTCATTATAGGGCTGTTTAATATGACTCGATTGGAACTCTTTAACACTGTAAAGACCTGCAAGATCCTTTGAGTAGGAGCTTCTACGTGCCGGTTGGCTGAAAGGTAAAAGCTTATTTGCATCAATATTGCGATGCGGTTTTACTGGTGCTGCATTCCCCTGTGAAGAGATTGCCAGTAACACAAAGAGGGTCTGGAATAACTTATTCATTAATTCTCCCTATCTAAAATAGTGCCAGATTATTCTGACTTCACAATTAGATATAAAGGCTTAATATGTCTATTTCAAGTGTAGAAAAGTAAAGATGTGTAAAGATTAGCCGACTTTTGAGTCAGATGTGACTCAGTTCAAATTACAACCAGATGCAAAATTAACATTGCAATTTTCAGCTTTATTATTCAGCAAATAGTTAAAATTCAGCATAATAGCGAAAAATATTCATTTAAAAACAATAGATTGAATACTTTAAGGGGTTGCTAAGACCGACTTGTTCTAAACAGTATTATCGCAATCTAGCGCTTTCTATGTAAGTCGAATAATAGTCCATGCAAATAAGCCTGCCTTTGTGCCTGGTAAATATTTTCAGGGTATATTTCTGATGGTCTGATTACTTCCAGATGGGCATTGTCAGGATGATAGGGAAGCGGTCTATTACCTTCGCCAATAGCAGGTTTACCTTGAAGCTCCGTAGCTATCATGTTGATATTATGATATCCCCACTGCGGATATAAACCATTCTCACCATCTTCAGGCCAATAGGCTTTATCCGGCTGATCACTTTTGATATTCCAGTAAGTATTATAGGCTCCTGAGTTGTAACCTTCAGCCGGGTTACCTGTGCTTTCCCACATACGCACGGGGATTCCCAGGTTTAACTCAGTCCATAAACTGTCATAAATACCTTGGCGATGGTGATCCATATTCATCTGCAGTGCATCACCTCTCATAACCACGCAACCATGGCAATTATTCATGGATACATCGTGTACAAAGCTTACCTCGAGCACAAAATCTTTTAACATATGGTCCCGACCTTTTAAAGTAATACCATGATGTCCATAGGCATCATAGCGCCGACCTGAAGGACCTGACCGCCTCGGAATACGATCACTGCTTAAAATGACATCTTGAATGGTATTGTTAAAGGTATTTCTATTCATTTCGATACCATTATCAGCATTAATGATTTTTATATTTCGTACCCAGCTATTATCACTCATCACTTCAATGGCACCTTGACCTTCCGTTCCAAAGTGCTTCAACCATGGAGTACTAGGCAGCTGAATGGTTAGGTGCTCGATCCCTATCTGCTCAGTATCCCAAGAGGGGATATTATCCCGCACAGCGATACGTACACCACCATATCGTAGCTCAGTAGAGGGCGAAAAACGCAGTGGCCGATCCAGTATCAAGGTTTGATTATCATCACAAATACTTACCACAAATTGCTGCGATACTG
>NZ_CEZLMY010000022.1:3036-9576 GCF_983033635.1 Psychromonas sp.
AACGGATACGATAGTTCTGTTTAATAATATTTTCTTTCAAGCTTGCCTTTAGCGGTTGTGCTAAACGCAGCGAAAAATCACCACGTTGCGGTAAGACTCTGAAATCTAATGGAGCACTGTAGTTCGGATCCCATTGACGCCAGTTCAGCCCGGACTTCAAAGCATTGTTTTTATCTAAGTTCCCCCCGATCACAATTAACTTGCGACGTTTTCTATCATCGCCCAGTGCAGAGGTGTCATTAATAAGGCCTGTACTGAAGCGCAGGATGGATTTATCTCTACCAGCTCCCCGCAAAACCAAGCCAGATACATTGATATGTAACTGTTCGTCTAAATCATATACACCTTCCGGGATATACACTACACCAGGGTTATCGGCACTCACCTGAGTACTGGCATAAGCCAATGCTTTTTGAAATGCCAGCGTATCGTTTGCACTTCCCTCTTTTGAGGAAGCCCCAAAATCAGTTAGTACATTAGCAACGATACGAGTATGGTTGGGGATCGTGGCGCCTTCATCATAACCAGCTAAAGCGACAAAGGGTAATCTGGAATCTGGACGCCACAATTCCCCCTGAATCCCCCATAACTTGGATATAACAGGTAGAAACGGATCAGTCGGCCATTGATCGTCACGGTCAGAAATACCATCTCCGTCCAGGTCATTATTGACTACTGCAGAGCTGCGTAAATTATTTGCCTTATGACTCTCAGTGCATGCAAATAACGTTAAAATTAGGGAGAAAACAACAAATCTTTTAAATGGGAACTGCATAAAAACCTTATTATTCATAAGTATTCATAGACTAGAGATAATATACGCTATGTTGATCTAATCAAACTGGGCTTGGTAATATATATGACAATTTTAGCACTATGCTTAGTGTAGAAAAATTATATTAGCAGAGGCAAGGTTTACAACTGCTTAGCAAGTATCGGATCCACCACGATCTATACAGATAACTACAAACAATTGCCCACGTTAGACTTATCCGAGGAATAACCGATGCGCCTAGAGCAAGTAAAACGATCTGCTACCGTGAAAATATATCATCAGGAGAGTAAACACTTTCCACACCGACCTGCCCGCTCACCTGGTTATCTGGATTGGGAAAATCAGCCCGTTCCATTTCGTAGTTATCAGGATGCGCCGAAAATTCGATTACCCTTGCCGGATAAAGAGCGGGAACTCCCCTATTGCGCACTTTATGATGCAAATAGCACTCCGCTCAGCGCAATTTCAATCGCATCTATCTCCACTATGTTATCGCTGAGTATGGGGCTCTCCGCCTGGAAAAAAATGGGTAATTCAGAGTGGGCACTGAGAATTAATCCATCAAGTGGTAATTTGCACCCTACCGAGTGTTATCTGCTTTTGCCTGGCTTTGAGCAGCATCCCGCCTGCTTGACCCATTACCATCCCTATTTACATCTATTAGAACAAACCGCTATTTTTAACCGGCAAGATACAGATAAGGTAAGCGCTATTGGCGGCTTCGGTATTATATTAACCAGCATTGCCTGGCGGGAAGCCTGGAAATATGGCGAGCGCGCTTATCGCTATTGTCAGCATGATCTGGGACATGCACTGGCCGCATTACGTTTTGCCTGTAATCTTAACAGTTGGAAGATAACTGTCATTCCTCAGGTCGCCGAGCAGCCACTCGATCGGTTTTTAGGATTTGCACAATTTCCTGCTGTTGATGGCGAAGTTGAACATGCAGATTGTCTATGCTGGGTTGACGGCAAAGAGATCAATGCTCAAAAAATTGCAGAGTGGTTTGCTAAACAGCAGCCCCCTCATTATCAATATCCGCCAAACCAACTGAGTGCGCATCACATCGACTGGGAATTAATAGCTCGCGTACAACAAGCCGGCCAATCTACAGGTACAAATATTAAGCAGCAGAATATGCCGCCCCTGCAAACCACAAGTTCGCTGCAAGCGCTAAATTCCTCCTATAGCGCTGAAGCGATTATTAGAAAAAGACGCAGTGCGCAAAGTTTTGATCGCAACAGTAGCCAGATAGATTGTGCAACTTTTCTTGATACCTTAACAAAAACCTTACCCGGCAACAGTTGTCCGTTTGATATTTCCCCTTATCCGCCGCAAGTACACCTCGCCATTTTTGTACATGCTGTATCAGGGCTTGAATCCGGCCTTTATATGTTTGTCCGTACTCCGCAACACCTGCCATTATTGCAGCAACAATGCGATCCGTCTTTTCAATGGCAACTCGTTAGGGAAGGTTTGCCTCTATATCTTTTGCAAAAAGGCGATTTTAGGGATAAAGCGCAAGCCCTGAGTTGCGACCAGGCCATTGCCGGTGACAGCGCTTACAGTCTTGGCATGATAGCCCGTTTCGAGCCGCTGTTAACGGAAGATGCAAGTCTCTATCCGCGACTGTTTTGGGAAACGGGTTTGATAGGTCAAGTATTGTATCTGCAGGCAGAGGCGTTTGATTTGAGGGGAACAGGCATAGGCTGCTTCTTTGATGAGCAGATGCATAAGCTGCTTGGTTTTAAAAATAATCACTGGCAAAGTCTGTACCATTTTACTGTTGGTAAACCTATTGAAGATTTGCGTCTGGAAACAAAAGCCCCCTATTACCACCTGCAAAAATAAAGGAGCTGAATGCTCCTTTATTTACTAGTTCCGTTTAAACACTTTTAAAGTTAGCCAAGCGTAATAAAACATTTTCAATGACTGCTGCAGAGACTCTCTGTTGAATTTCCTCCAGTTCAAGTTTATTAAATAACTCTCCTATGAAAACACAGACATAGGTTAATGGCGCAGTAGCAAATAATTTTGGATTCGCTATATAATTACAACCTCGTGTCGCCATCCACTCGGAATTATCCTGCCCCGACATAAATCCCGAGGACAAAACCGCGTGCTTAAACATTGACAGCAATGTGCTGAATTCAAATTGATTAGCGCTGAATAGTTTGCTTAGCGCAGCCACTGAATTAATTGCTTTTTGATTTGGTAAAATTGCCAGTTGATGAATATCTTGCATTGTTACTTAACCCTATCATTTATTATATCTTTTCTTAGTATCTGACCAGTATACAAAGCACAGCAAAATATTACGATTACACCCTATTACACTATCAAGATAAAAGGCTGATAGCCGAACTCAATAACGGCAGATCATAAACGTAACAGCTTTTAATAGAGTGCTTCTGGGTCAATTCATTATTCGTCTGTTGAACTCGCTTGGAGATATCGGTTTTTCAGCCTAAGCTCAAGTTGTACAAAAAATTTTTCATTGTAACGCCTTGATGATAAATACATTTATTTTGGCAAATTTATGGGGTGATTATGTCTGAACATATATTTTCTGATGCAATAGAGCGGGTGAGACGTATTGGCGAAAATGCCGGCGTAAGTCAGGATGTTATTAATGCGTTAATGCACCCACAAGCCACTTTGACAGCTACCCTGCCAGTGCGCATGGATGATGGTTCAACCCGATATTTTACTGGCTACCGCTGTCGTTACAATAATATTTTAGGGCCATCAAAAGGCGGCATTAGATTTCACTGGGAAGTCAACCGACAGGAAGTACAGGCATTAGCTTTGTGGATGACCATAAAATGCTCTGTGGTAGGTTTACCCTATGGCGGAGCTAAAGGAGGAATTTGCGTAGATCCCAAACAACTGTCAGCGATGGAAATAGAGCGTTTGTCACGTGCTTATGTAAGAGCCATGGCCGATTTTATCGGCCCTGATATGGATATTCCCGCACCAGATGTGTACACCAATGAGCGAATTATGGGCTGGATGATGAATGAATATGAAACCATAAAACGGGTTAAAGCCCCCGCAGTGATCACGGGCAAACCGATAAGTCTTGGTGGCAGTCTCGGGCGTGATGATGCGACTGGTCGTGGTGCTTATATGTGTATCAGACAATTAGCGCTAAAAAAGGGCTGGGATCCAAAGAACATCACGGTGGCAGTGCAAGGGTTTGGCAACGGCGGTTACCATGTCGCCAGACTTTTGCATAATGCTGGTTATAAGATTGTGGCCATCAGTGATTCTCAAGGTGGTATTTATTCAGATAAAGGTTTTGATGTTGAAAGTATCTACAAAGGGAAGCAACAAACCAGCCGGGTTACCGCACTGTATTGTGAACACACTGTATGTGAACTAGTTGAACACCAAGCAATAACAAATAAACAAATTCTCGAGCTGGATGTGGATATCCTTATTCCAGCCGCATTGGAAGGCGTGATTAATCGCAACAATGTTAATCAGATTAAAGCCAAAACTATTGTTGAAATTGCTAACGGCCCTATTCTTGGTGATGTAGACCAAATTATTCAGGCAAAGAATATACTGGTTATTCCTGATGTTCTGGCCAATGCAGGGGGCGTGACAGTTAGCTATTTTGAATGGGTGCAGAATAAAAATGGCTACTACTGGACATTAGAAGATGTGCACCAGCGTCTGGAAAACTTAATGAATAAGGCGTTCAATGAAACATGGGAGATAGCGCAAAAAGAAGGCTGTAGCATGCGAGATGCAGCCTATACCTTAGCGATGAGACGATTAGGTAGTGCTATTGAGGCCCACGGCACACAAAAATATTTCTCACAGTAACCGACAGGATCTGCTGGTCGCAAAATAACGAGGATGAATTTGCTGGAAAAGGGAGCTAGACTTTGCTCCCTTTTATATACTTGTCGGTTATTGGTACTTTTTCATTGCATCAAACAGAGCATCACGGGCTTTGGTTGATCCCGCCAGTTCAGCTTCTTCAACAAAGAGCAGCGCTTTTTTGGAATCACCGTTTTTAATCGCTTGTTCAATAAGCTGGATAAACATAGCTTCGGTTTCTGGCTGAATTGTACTGCTGACAGCAGTCCCTGTAACCGCCGCCGCAGTTACACTTTTTTCAACAAGCAAAGCTTCTGCCTTTTGGCTGCTATCAGTTGTGCCTTCCACCATATCCTCTGCTGAAGTCTGACTGCTCGGCAAGTAATCAAAGGCGAGTCTGAATACTCCAACAGCGGTATGTGGAAGAGGTTGATCGAGATGTATTCTGCTAACAATATCCATGCGACCTAATTTTTCGGCTGGCGCATATGGTTCGGCGAGTTTGGTTGTTCCCTGCATCGCTTCTTCAGTTGTAAAAACAAGCAGGTATTTTGCTTGTCGACCATCAGCAAACAGTGCCGGCAGTTCAATTTTCCCAAAGAAACGGTCAACATTTAATAACGAACCGCTATCGTATTTAATTGTATCTTCACCATATACTTGCATAGGTTTATATTGTTCATCCAATATCAATACCGTGGGTACAAATACGCTGGCTACTATAGGCGCAGATATAGCAATTTTAATCGCTCCGTTTGCTTGAGGCAGGCTAAGCCCTTGAACAAAAGATTTACCGGTAGTGAACTGAAAGGCTGCATTTTCTTGAGTAACATTGAAATCAAATTTGCCCGGTTTAGTAATCTTCTGGTAATCCAGCCCGCTTAACGATTCGCAGCATAAAGAGGCTTGTTCGAGCGAGCGAAAGCCTATAGTGGGATCAATTTGCTGCACTTCTTTAGCGTTAGTCGCGCCATAATCAACAACCATACTTTTATTGTCAGCACATGCTGCAGTTAATACGACTAAACTCATAGCGAGTATTCTTTTCATTTTGTATTCCTTTTTGCCTTTACTAAATCTTAGATAAAAGAGTAGCTGTTAAATAATAATTTCGTTTAATCTGCTGCTAATTTTCTACCCCAAAAAACATAATCCAACCAGCTTTAATTGCAAAGAGTAGAACATGACCCTTTTCTAATCAAAAATCAGGGTAATTAATTTGTCATATTCCCTTGTCTATCTCTTCTAAAATAGCATTGATAAGAACTAAACATTACCCTGAAAAGGCAGGCAAAGGAAGCGCTTTCTTTTGTGATGGCGATGTGTGTCTAGGTATTCTGCCAGCTAAAGGTAAAACAGAAGCCCTGCTCCCGCAGTTTAGTTAAGTTGTTTACTCATTTTAAAATAAGCCACGTCAGATTTATAAAACCGCTCTCCTTCTACTGACAAACCAAAACCTTGATAAAAATCAGTTGCAGTTTCACGCGCATCACACCAAAAAGTGTCGAACTCTTTTTCAATAAGCAGATCCAGAATATAAGCGATCATCAGACTACCGGCACCTTGACCTTGGAATTCAGACAGAGTCGCAAATTTTCTTAATCTGGCACTTTTTTCATCCGGGTAGATAGAGGCTACACAAATAATTTGTTCATTTTGCAATACCCCGAAGTGCCATCCATTATGATCATCTTCAACTTGGCAAAATTCTGCTGATTTATTGGGCCATAATACTCGATGGCGGATAGGTAATGTTTGTGCGCTTGATATAGGGATAATTTTCATGGTCATTACAATGTCATTCACTTTAAAGGTATAACTTGTATTGTAATCATAATGCTTAGGTGATGCTATAAGCTGACAAAATAGCAGCCCCTGCCGCTTGATATTAAAAGGTGCCGATATGACAATGCCGTTCCTTTAGATGAACGGCA
>NZ_CEZLMY010000022.1:9676-19098 GCF_983033635.1 Psychromonas sp.
CGCTTGATATTAAAAGGTGCCGATATGACAATGCCGTTCCTTTAGATGAACGGCAAAAAGTAAGAAAGTCTTGCCTGTTACTCTTTCATACAAATATATGAGCTGCATCTCTCAATATCTATCCGAATTGCTACCTTATCTAATTTCTTGATTTAATTATCAATAAAAATTGAGTAGCCTATCTTTTTTAAAATAAAATTTTTAAAACCTGAAGTAACAGCAATATTCAATTGAAAATATTGTTGCCAATTCCCAACTGCAATCTGCATTTATCCACGGTAAAGTGGCTATGACACTAAATGGGCCATGGTCATGGGCGAATCTGGATAAATCTGGTCTTAATTATGGATTGGCAATTTTACCTAAATTAAATGGTCACCCTTCCCGTCCTTTCGTTGGCGTATTAAGCGCCGGAATCAGTAGCAATTCACCTAATGCGTCGTTAGCAGTAGAATTTTTACAGAACTATCTTCTTACGGATATCGGACTAAGATTAATGAACGCGCATGTCCCTATCGGTGCGCCGGCATTAAAGAGCTTCTTGAAGGAGTTAAGTAACGATCCGCGCGTGCTTGCTACAATTGCAAATGCCAGAGCTGGTGAAATTATGCCGAACATCCCGCAAATGATGCCATTCTGGTATGGACAGCAATCTGCAATTGCTAATGTAATCCAGCATCGTCAATCTATTGAGGATGCTCTCTCTACTGTCGAGAAGCGCATGTTGAAATAAGCAATATGAATCAGCCGTAAAATTGCCTGATTACAGAGAGAAAGCTAACAACGCAATCACTACACGATTAAGCCGTATGGTGAACTTGTTCAAGCTTAACAATGGTGCGTGTATAAAAGAACCAGGCCGCCATGCCTGCCATACAATTTCCGATTAATGCGCCAATAAACAGCCCTTTTATATCAGCAATTTGCGCGCCTAACCATAAACATGGCAGGAAGAAAGCGAATAAACGCAATGAAGAGATAAGCAAGGCATCCCCCGGTTTGGCCAAGGCATTAGAAACAGAGACCATCAGCATACAGATACCCAGCGGCCCTAAGCTGAAAGGCACAAACATCAGATGCCAGTTAAGAATGTTTTCAACATTCGTTTCACTGGTCATCAGGCCGGAAAGCCAGGAGGAAGAGAGTAAGGTAAGCAGCGCAATCACAACTTGCAGCCCTAAAATAAATTGGCAGGCTAAAGTGACTAATTTGCGTATATCAGTGATTTTTTCCGCCCCCAATAAGCGACCAATCATTGGCGGCATCGACATCGTCAGCGCCAGGACAGCGACAATCGCAAAAAACTCGAAACGAGAAGCAAGCGCCCATGCAGCAACGGCCGCAGTGCCGTATCCGGCAATCAGTTTAGTGGCTAACATAGAAGAGAACGGCGGTAATAGCTGGCTTATCATTGCCGGGCCCATTATTTTAGCAATAGAATTTAAACTGCTTGTTACCTCTAACCCCTGCCAATCAAAGCTCGCCCAATGCTGTTTCAGTACTTTCGGTGCCACTATTAGGATACCAAGAGTAAACGCACAAATAGTTGCAATTGCCGCCCCTTTAATACCGAGATCCAAAGTGAAGATGAAAACAGGATCAAGCACTAAGTTAATTGCACTGGTAACCATCATCATAGTGCCCGGCAGCAAGGTATTGCCGTTTGCACGGCACACGCTGTAATAAAAATAAAGCACTGCGCCTACCCAGGCACTGATTAACCAGAATACCCAATAATCGTCAATCACCGTATAAACAGATTCCGGGGCGCTTAACATTGCTAAGATCGGGTGGCGAAGCAGCCACAGACAGAGACAGATAACGGCAACACCGACACTACCCATTAATAAAACTAAACCACCGAGTTGTTTAGCATAGGTTGTTTTATTGGCACCTAACGCACGCGCGATAATTGCGGTGGTGGCAATGCCCAAGCCGACCTGAATACCAATAATGATCATCTGTATCGGTAAGGTAAAACCTTGCGCCGCCAGAGGCAGCACACCGAGTTGCCCGATAAAGGCACTGTCGACCAATTGAAAACTCATTAATGACAGCACACCAAACAACATCGGCCAGGTCATATTGAATAACTGCCGTGCCAGTGAGTCGTTTGCTGCTTCTGTTTTTGTAATGCCCATAGTTAACCGTATAATTTAAATTGCGTGGATGAATTAAGCGAATAAAAAAGCTATATCGTCGCCATAATTATTTCCAATTAGAAAGTAATCGATGCACTGACTTTGCGGGTGTTTTTGTTATCTTTTGCACAAGTTTAAACGGGATCGAGTGTAGATTGTAACCTTGTTGAATATCTTCGAGCATTGCCAGCCAAACTTTAGCGGTCATCTCTGCATCATATAAGGCTCGGTGAAAAGTACCTTCACTGGCGGTGTTAGTATATTCCACCAGCGTTGCCAGCTTATGATTAGGAGCAGACTGAAAAATTCTTCGCGCTAACAGCATAGAGCAGGTGAATTTCCCACTGTAACTTCTCGATATTCTTTGTAATTCAGCATCTAAGAAACGTTTATCAAATGAGGCATTATGCGCAACAAGATTATAATCAGCGATAAAGTCTGCAAAGCGATGCATCACCTCTTCACAGGGCGGCGCATCTTTCAACATGGCATTATTAATGCCAGTGAAGTTTTCAATAAAACCACTAATGCGTTGTCCGGGATTCATCAATTCTTGAAAACGACCTTTTACCTGTCCATCTTCAATAAGTACCGCACCGATTTCAATTGCTCGGTCACCCCTGTCAGGCGATAAACCTGTCGTTTCAAAATCAAGAATGACCACAGTATCTGCGTTGGCCATAATAATATCTCCTTTTTTGATGCAGTTTACCGTCAATCAGCCGATGATTGGACTTATTCTACATTTATTTCAAATAATCAAACTATGGCTGCCAGGTGCGCTTCATTTTGGCTAATGTTTTCGCTGGAACTTGATGTAGATTGCCATAATGACCAACACAAGTCCGGATGGATAATGCCGCCTGGTATTTTTTAGCAAGCTCCCGGTAAACATCAAGCTCCCACTGTTTAATAAAGGTGTTCGCTACCACCACATTTTCACCTTTGCTTAAATGCTCTGCACACTGTTTCTGACACCAGGCATGCGCTTCTTTTAAACGCGTAGGATCAAACAGGTAATCGCCATTTTCGTTAATAAAAAACATATCTGCTTCAAGGTGTACTGCATCAAGTGTTTTAGCTAAAGTGGATTTACCACTGCCGGGTAAACCACGTATTAAAATCAATTTTGCTTTTGGCAAATAACAGATCCAATCAATTAGCGGAAGAACGAATAAAGTTTGCAAAGCATCCCATTATTAAAAACCCGCTTAAATGAAAAACTAAGCGGGCTTTTTTGTATTACAGAAGCTTTAAACCTTGCCGATTAAACAGGGTTTACTGATTATGCGTTAAACCGTTTTAAGACCAACTGTTTGCACTGTTACTTGCACTTAAAATACATAAAGCACCCTGTAAATCGATATGGTTAAGTGATACCGGTGCTTTTTCCTGAACAATTGGTTTTGCATGGATAGCAATGCCTATTGCAGAGTTATCTAACATCAGCAAATCATTTGCACCATCACCAATTGCTACAGTTTGTGACATTGGAATATCATAACGCTCTGCTAATTCAGACAAGGTACGTGCTTTTACAACGGCATTTACAATTTCACCATGCACTTCACCCGTTATCAGCTGATCGCTAATTTCCAGTGTATTAGCAACAGCCTCATCAAACCCATGATCTTCTTTTAGGCGATCGGCAAAGTAGTTAAAACCACCAGAGGCAATTGCCACTTTCCAACCCGCATTTTTAAGCCCTTTAATCAATTCAAGTAAACCCGGCATCAAGGGCATAGTATCAGCAACCTCTTTTAAAATTGAAACAGGTGCTCCTTTTAATTTACTAACACGTGTACGCAGACTTTCATTAAAATCCAGCTTACCTTGCATCGCAAGTGCCGTTACGGCTGAGACTTGCTCGCCGACACCATATAATGCCGCTATTTCATCAATACATTCAATTTGAATTGTTGTTGAGTCCATATCCATTAATACTAAACCAGGTTTCTGCCAGTCTGGAAAAGTAGCCATTAAAGCAAAATCCATTTTATTTTCTTTACAAAATTTATCGATATTTGCTTTTAAAGATTGGGGATTTGCACTTAAAACAAAACGCATCACAGTGATATTTTCAATTATCTCTGGTGCATGTAAGCGGATTGCTTGTACATTCTCGCTGTTTAAAAGTGTCAGTAAGTTATTTAATTGTTTAGTATTAAATTGTTCTGCCATCACAATCAGTGATGCTTGCTCTGTGAAGATAGCCGTCGGTTTTTGTGTCAAAGTTCCATTTTGGTAAAACAACTCATCTAGTCCAATAACTTGTTGTTTTACATAATCTCTCCACTGAAGCAATGATTGAGACTTTGATTGAACTAGATGTTTTTGTATCGTTTTCACTGTAAAATACCTATGCTTATACAAACCTAATCCATTTGCCAATGAAAACTCCTACATTTTAAAATGGTTTAGGTATTTGAATTAAAATAATTGCGCACACGATAACTATTGCGATTTAGCATTGCAAGTTTTACAAGCCAGTTCGAAAGGAATCACGACAAATGAATAAAAAAATGTATTATCTGCTGCGTACATTACAAATAGTCACCTTAATCATTGTCTGTGCTGTTATTGCTTATCAGTTAACTATGCTCAAAAGCACTTCCAATCAAATCAAATATCAGCAAACCGAAAGATTCTCATACTCCTTAACAAACTTAGCGGCTGCCGAAGCGACCCGCTACCTTTCGAAAAAGAAAACAAAAGATCTGCAACTGCTTATTGATGACTTAAGCCATGATCCAATCGTCAGAGATGCGACAATATATGATCATATGGGGAAAATACTTTATCAATCAGAAGACGTTCTGCCGCTGCCAGTATTACTAAACATTAATTCAGATGAAGACGTACAAGCACAAGGGGTTATTCCCTATATTGCTGAATTATATAAGGACAATACAAAAATTGGTTATATTCGTATCACCTTGGAGCAAGACAAAATTCTCAGTTTAATTCATGATTATCAGGAAAAAAGTTTGTCGACAATGCTGTTATTGTTAATGTTGTCTTTTGTCGCCGGTACCATCATCATGGCACTCTTTTTTAGAAGACTTGAAGCAGGTTACTATCATGTGGCAAAAGAGCTGTACACATTAAGTAAAAAAAATAGAATTTACTGGTAAATTTTACTGTTTAATTTACAAAAAAAAACCTTAATGAAGACATTAAGGTTTTTTTTACGCTTTGCTTTTATCTATGCAAAGTTTTGTGCAACGAAATCCCAATTAACCAGTGCCCAAAAACCATTTAAGTAGTTAGGACGAACATTACGATAATCGATATAATACGCATGTTCCCATAGATCAACGGTCAAAAGCACTGTAACTGTTTCATCTGTTAATGGGGTTGCAGCATTTGATGTGTTAACAATTTCTAATGAACCATCAGCTTTTTTCACCAGCCATGTCCAAGATGAACCGAAATTATTTACCGCTTTATCATTCCAGGCAGCTTGAAACTCTGCGAAAGATCCGAAACTTTTACTGATAGCCTCTGCAACCGCACCCTTTGGTTCACCACCAGCATCAGCAGCTAAACAGTTCCAGTAAAAAGTGTGGTTCCATACTTGCGCCGCATTATTAAATAACGGGCCTTCACTTGTTTTGATAATCTCTTCTAATGATTTACTGGCCAAGTCCGTTCCTTCAACAAGGCCGTTTAATTTTTGCACATAAGTCGCATGATGTTTGCCGTAATGAAACTCAAGTGTTTCTGCCGATATATGAGGTTCTAACGCATCTTTAGCATAAGGTAGAGCTGGTAATTCAAAAGCCATGGTTTTATCTCCAGATTAAATGTAAGTACTTATACCAATTTGTAACTGTAACGAATTCAATTTATATATTGATTCTCGGTAAAAAAATGATCTATGTCAATTTAATTTTTATGATAAAATCGAATAAATGCTAAAAATTGATTCTATTAACCCTAGTATTTATGGCGTTTTGTTAATAGTCAAATTTGGGTACAATATTAAAAAACAATTACGGGGTATTAGAAATGGAAACTTTAGACAAAATCAAAAAACAGATTAATGAAAATACAATATTACTTTACATGAAAGGCTCTCCAAAATTACCAAGCTGTGGTTTTTCATCGCAGGCATCTCAAGCATTGATGCAATGTGGTCATCCTTTTGCGTATGTAGATATCTTGCAGAATCCGGACATCCGCGCTGAACTGCCTAAATATGCTAACTGGCCTACCTTTCCGCAGCTATGGGTTGATGGTGAACTGATCGGTGGTTGTGACATTATTTTAGAAATGTTCCAGCAAGGTGAACTACAACCTATTATTGAACAAGCAACTGAAAAAGCAAAAGAAGCTTAATTATATTATCGAAGCCTCTCTTTGAGGCTTTAACGATCCGACCCACTTTTAATAATTCCTTGCCAAACTAACTTCAAGCTCTCTCTTGACGGACATTAACGATAGCTCTACCCTATGCAACCACACGAATAATAGCTCTGCAGAAGAAAATTTATGCCTGAAACAAAAATAGTAATTGGTTTAAGCAACCCTAAAAGTGCCACAAATGTTGGTGCAGTAATGCGCGCAGCCGGATGCTATGCGGTTGACTCAGTTTTATATAGCGGCTCTCGTTATGATCGTGCTGTAAAGCTCAATACCGATACTAAAAAAATAAGTTCTACTATTCCATTAACCGCAGTAGAAGATCTGCTTGCTCACCAAGCAGATGACATTAAAGTTGTTTGTGTCGACCTTGTTGAAGGTGCATCCCCTCTGCCGACATTTGAACATCCGGATAAAGCGCTTTATATATTTGGACCAGAGGACGGCACAATAAAGCAATCGGTAATAGATCAAGCCGATGCCGTTGTATATATTCCAACTATTGGTTGTATGAATCTTGCTGCCACAGTTAATGTTCTTCTTTACGATAGACTGGCTAAATCAGCGACACATATCACTGACAATCTATTAATTCGTCAAAGCCGAGATAATAATAATAAAGTAAAAGTGAAGTGATTTTCTTCACAACTACAGTTTACTTACAGTCGATAACTTGTCCGTTATTAAATTAAAAATAAATATCCCGTAACGCTTTACTATAGGTATAATGATCGTGTTTATTCAAAAAGAAGCGTGTTATTGATTCCATAACAATAACAACTCTGCTATTAATGCTTCAATTATTTTAACATTTAATAAAAAGGTGTAATTTATGGGTAATGTACTTGAATTGGTGAAAAATACTCGCCGTAAAAACAAACTGAAACGTGAAATTCTTGATAATGATAAAAAAGTACGAGATAACCGCAAACGTGTGGATCTGCTAGCTAATTTAGTTGATTACATCCGACCTGACATGAAACAAGAAGATATTATTAGCATTATTAAAAATATGCTATCTGATTACGAAGACCGTGTTGATGACCATATCATCAAAGGTGCTGAGCTTTCAAAAGAACGTCGTGATATAAACAAAAAAATCAATTCATTTAAGCTTCCAGATCAAGCAAAATAATTCTATTTTTTGCAGAAAAATAAAGGGGTAGTTTAACTATCCCTTTTAAATAACAACAACTCTTATCATTAACAATATCTGTTTATGTGCGAGTATCATCATATTTTCCTAATAACTTATTGGTCGCTTTGTGTTTTTTGATCCCTCTCATGCAAAAAAGCAATTGTCAGATAATGATATCCATTTATGGACCATTAACCCTCAAGCAATCACAGATCCGAGCAAACTGAATTCTTTAAAAAGTATACTCAGTGAAAAAGAGATAGAGAAGATACAGCGTTATCGTCTTCCTAAAGCGCAACATAATGCCTTAATCACACGTGCTTTTGTACGCACTGTTTTATCTTTATATATAGATCTAAAACCTCATGATTTGCTGTTTGAGATTGCTGAGCACGGTAAACCTGAACTAATAAACTCCCCTCTACCATTACGTTTTAATCTTAGCCATAACAATAATTTAGTGATTTGTGCTGTCTGCTTAAAACATGATATTGGCTGTGATATTGAAAGTCTGTCGCGAAAAATCAGTGTTGAAGCTATCTCTAAACGCTACTTTGCCCCTAGCGAGTATCAAAGTCTGAAAGACCTTGAAGCCTCATTGCAAACTAGTCGGTTTTTTGAATATTGGACACTAAAAGAAGCGTTTGTTAAATGTACAGGCTTAGGTATCAGCCAGGGGTTAGGCTCATTTAGTTTCGAAATAGGAAATAAAGAAAACAGACAATACAATGACAATATTAAGCTGAATTTTGCCGCAGATAATAAGCAGCAAAATAATCAGGATTACTACAGTTGCCTGCTATATCCTGATTCAACTCATTGCATTGCTTTGTGTGTTAACTGTGCGAATAGATCTGCTGACCATAAATTTAATCTCAGTGTATTTGCAGGAGATGCAAAGCTGAATATTTTTTCTGAGATTAAGTAGCCTCAGCTCGGGATAATGAAAGCGCAATACTCCTTAATATCATGGCGTTAAATTTTTATAGCATACAGTGTTGATAGTTTTGTGGAGTTCAAGGCAAATCAGCGTAGCAATAGCAGGCTATGGGTAGCTGATTTAACGCAGAAATACGCGAAAATAGCTGCACTGTATCGATTTGCTTATCCCGAGTTGAGGTTAAGAACCGGCAAGCGGTGGAATCGTTTTTACAAAGTTAGGATCGCTTCTCGCAAAATCAAGGAAGCGCGATAAATTGCCCAGTTGTCTTAAATCGATTCGCTCTCTATAAACTCCCCAATCCAGAAAACAAGCTAAACGAATTTCCCCATCGGTCAGCGGTAACTCTCCAGCTAACTCCAGATTATTTAATGCTTCTAATCCCGATAAAACACGTGCACTTTGACGTTGCAGATATTTGCTGTCAGCAAATTTAATATTATCTATCTTCTCCAAAAAGAATATATTTACACACGCATCCAGCACTGTATTAGTCATATTAAACAGTTCAAAATCTTTAATATCAGTAAGGAAAGATGCTCCCGATTTTTCTCGAAGGTATCTCAAGATAGAGCTTGAATCAGTTAAGGTCAGATCACCATCAACTAATAACGGAACTTTTTTGGTGGGTGATAATTTAGCACTCTGCGCGGCATCTGTTTCAATAAACTCACAGCTTAAATTCGTTTCTAATAAAGCAATACGACAGTGGCGAACAAAGGGAGAGGTAAAACTTCCGTAGATTTTCATGTTTATCCTTTAAAATCAGAATATAAGGTAGTTTGGGTATAAATAATAAAGATTCAATATGCGCAGGGATTATAACCAACAAATAAAA
>NZ_CEZLMY010000022.1:19108-39123 GCF_983033635.1 Psychromonas sp.
GAATATAAGGTAGTTTGGGTATATACCCATGATACCTCAAGGTGCTTTATCAGGACTCAGCTAGGAATCCAGAACAAGACACAGCGTGAAGGTAATGGTTGTTCCCTTATCGAGGGCTGTAACGCAGTGCTGGTTTTCTAGCTGAGTCCCCGTAGGGCAAGCCAAATTGCACTCATCTGCGTTGTTATAAAACATCAATGTAGAATAACTATACTTCAATTTTATGCCTAGCAGCTAAGTGTAATTTGATTTGCTGATTTTGCATCTTGAAGTAACATGGGTATAAGTAATAAAGATTCAATATGCGCAGGGATTATAACCAACAAATAAAATCCCTCAGCGACAACTGAGGGATTTGGCTTTAGTGGACATTTTTACCATGTTTAGCTTCAGGCTAACCACAACTCATGATCAGGATCGATTTTTTCAGAAAGAGCAAGCTCAACCCCCATATCCACTAACTCTTTAAGCGTTGAATGATCATCAAGCTTCATCCCATGGAACTCATGACCGGGTTCGATTTTTTCAGAAAGAGTGAGCTCAACACCTATATCTAATAACTCCTTAATGGTTAAATTATCAACAAGGTTCATTGACTGACCCGCTTTGTTATGAAATAACATAATTTTCTCCTTTCAACTCTCCACCCCAATTATAACTTTAGTCTATGTTTGCTGTTTATGAGCCATAAATCATTCTTTTCAGGCAATTTATTACTGACAAAGGTTGGGTTATTGGAGAAAAACAGAACTACAAAAATGAGTGATGCTGAACACCTGTCCAGCATTACTATTAAATAAAAAGTTTATTTTACCGTGGTGAATTCAACCGCCGCGATATAAATACCATCCTGCTCATGCAGACGTAATACTACAGCTTCTGCATTTAAAGGAGGAAATCGGGAATCTTGAGTGTCTAGTAATACATCTATTTGATCACCGGCCTTTAAGACTCCATCAATTAATTGAATAGACATGCCCGTGCTACTCAAATCTTTACAGGTTCCCTGTAACTCGATATCACCTTTAGTTACCGTTACACCCGCTTCAATCGCCATACGGCGGAAAATACGTCTATCATCGTTAGCTATTAACACATTACCTCCAAAACTAAGCAGAAATCGTTATATATCAAATATATTCCAGTTATAAAGTTAAACCCTAAAATAAAAGCTGCAAGTTATCATGGCAATTTATTTTAACTTTGCGAACTTAATTCAATAATAAGGTTCAAAAATGCTGCTGATTTGCAACTAAACCTTAAACGTTGCCATCAATTCAGTTACATTTTCACCTAATTTTTTCGAGTATTGTTAGCGCGAATTACTCTGTTTGACAGTTTAATTTCGCTAGTCAGAAAACAGGGTGGCGGAAATTTCATCAGGAATGGGTTGTAACTGTTTATTTTTATCTAAGCAAACCATCTCAATATCACCAATTACAGCCGCTTTTGTTGCGCCTGGCCGCCACACCTCTTGTCGCCATAACGTTTTGTATTTACCATCAATTTTAAAGCTGGTACGAATATCACACACCTCCGCAAACTCAACACCGTCCTGAAAGATCATATTCGCTTTATAAACTGCAAAACCTAACCCTTTTTCACGCCATAATTTATCAAGTCTGTCGCTATCGATAACATGCTCTCGTGCCCGCTCAAAGTATTTAAGAAAATTTGGATGGTATACAACACCTGAATGGTCAGTATCCTCGTAATAAATTTGTACCGAATGGTGATAAATTTTACTCATTATTTTATTCTCTATTTATTCATTTACGCCAGTCGCTGCTTTATCTATCTTCAAGCAGAAGCACTTCCGGCGAAGCTTAATTAACTGAAATGTTCGACAAAATTTGCAACAAATTATACACTCCGCGTATTAACATACTAATTAAAATAAGAAGATACCATGTCACTTATCAGTAAAATTCGTTGCGCTTTCACCCTTGGTCAGGGTTTATTAATCGAAAATAAAACATTAACCACCACAAATGATCCCATCTCATTTTTTAAACAATGGTTAAGCGAGGCGGAAAACAGTGGCATTATTTTACCTGAATCGATGTCTCTTGCGACTTGTACGGCAGAAGGTCGTCCCTCTTCGCGCGTGGTCTTATTAAAAGAAGCTGATCAAAAAGGTTTTGTTTTTTTTACCAATTACGGCAGCCATAAAGCCACTGAATTAGAAGCAAACCCGTATGCGGCACTGCTGTTTCATTGGAATATGCTGCAACGTCAAGTTCGTATTGAAGGACGAATTGAACGTATAAGCCATGAAGAATCAAATGCCTATTTTCAGAGCCGTGGACGTGGCAGCCGTATCGGTGCCTGGGCATCACACCAAAGCGAAGAACTCGTTGATCGTCAAACATTAGTAGAACGCGTAAAATATTTTGAACAGAAGTTTGCCGGTAAAGAAGTTCCATTACCGGAATTTTGGGGCGGCTATCGCGTGATACCTGAGCGGATTGAATTTTGGCAGGGTAAAGCAGATCGTTTACATGACAGGTTTGTATATCAACCGTCAGAAGGTGGCTGGAAAGTTAAACGTTTAAATCCTTAGTTTTAGCAAATAAACAGGGTACAGATAAATATCTGTCCCTGTTTCAATAACTATTATTTCAAAATCACGCGTGAATTTGTTGCTTGAATAGGACGGTTGTTTGGCCCAGTTAATACATTTTCAAATGCCTTAACTTGCGCTGCAGAAACAGCCACACTCTCTTTTAAGACCAGCCAACGCACACCTTCTGAACAAGGAGGTGTCGTTAGTGAACCATTAAAGCGGTAATAATCACGATTTTCCGGCAACAGTCCATCAATATTCAGTAGTGTATTTAATTGGTATTTATCCCCCGCATGTTCAGGCATTTGTGCCCAAGCTGAAGCAAGCGTTGCATTTTCCTGCGCCACTTCAAACATCACAGCCACGACAGCAAGATTGCTATCTTTATCTGCATGCACCAAATGAGCTTCTAACGGGTAGGATTTACCCTTGATATGGTTTTCACTTGGAGCATGAAAATGCGCTTGTAACAGTTCAAACTGCTGACCATCAATATTTATTGAACTACCTTTTTTATAGTTAACTTGAACGGTATGGCCATTATTTAAAATTTCAGTTCCGCCCGCTTGGTAGTTGAATTCAATCGGCGTAAGATCTGCTTCAATAAAACCAGTTAGATTAACAGGCGATTGATTTGCTCCGCTACAAGCATGGTTTTCAGGTGTCAGTTGTGCCCAATGCTCCGGACCGTGCTCACCGGCATAACCCCAATGCGCATCTGCTGATGCCAATACAGATCCAGAAGTAACAAGTAGACAAGATAATAAAAGTGATTTTTTCATACATTGTTCCATAAAATAAATAACAAGTGGAATCGCACCGTTCGTGCGCAGCAGGAAGATAACATTAAATGAGATAATAATGAATTAAATATCATATTAATCAATTAGATGGTAGTTATAGCATGACAGCAAAGAAACATATTTTGTTACTCGTTGTAATATAAAACCAGTGTGCCGCCGCTGATTGAACTGCCGTAATTTATATTTAAGCCAATACCGACATTATCTAACAAAGGTATTTTATTATTAGTATCAATAACCCAGCCTATACTTGTTTCATAGTAGTGACCATTATTAGAAATCCGGTGCATATCTCCGCCAATGTCTATGCGTTTAAAATCAACCGCAATAAAATCGGAAACGCCCCACATATTCGGCACATCAACTCTAAGTTCCAGACCGTTAATAATACGCCAACCTTGCGGATTGATATCGGAAACATTATTGGCTTTGCCGCCAATACCTTGACCATAAATATAGTGATTACTGTTATGGAGTGTCCAGCGGCCCCAGCCTTGCTGTTTCTGATAGCCGATATTAAGGTGAGGCTCTGCAATCAACGCCACTGCGGTAGTATTAAAGACGTTACCATCTAACCGCTGCTGGAGTTCGACAGGAAAGCCTTCACCGTAATTGAATTGGTTTTCATAATGCATCAGGTGCAGACCAAAACCCGCTTGTCCATACCAGTTATCGGTTAAAGCATATTGCTGTTGATATTGTGCATATCCGCCAACTACGCGTTCTTTTTCGAAATTACTGACACCTTGAAAATATTGGTTTTCTCTTTGTACTTCGAGATAAAAAGCGCGCAGTGTCACAGATTGTGAGCCGCCATTTTGTAAATCATCGAGTAACCAGGTATATGGCACAACTAAAATGTCGATGCTTTTTTTGAGATCTAATGTTTCCTGATCGCCCCAGTTTGGATTGTCTGAATCGACAATATAGCTAAGATCAAAGTTTGCAATACCAAAGGTTAACGCATTACTGTCTGACATCACCGTACTGATCGCAAAAACTTCTTCAAAACTTTTAATACCCAGTTTATCAATCGCCCAAGCCAAAGGAGAGCTCAAAATTCCTGCAGATAATAACAATAGGGTTTTATTCAAAATAGATCCCTTTTGCTTATAACCAGCCATGTTGGGCAAACATCTCTGCTAATTTATCCAGTTCAGAATCAATATGGGGGCCCCATTCAAAGCCATTTTCCCGTCCGCCAACTTGTTTCATAAACCAGTTATAAAAGACTTTATTCTCAAAAACACCATGCAGATAGGTGGTATAGATATTTTCTTGCTGCCAGCCTAAATTTTCTTTCATAAAGGGTAAAACCTGTTGATCGGCAACTGTTTTGCCATGGTGTATTTCATAGCCTTTAACTGAGTTATCCAGCCAGTTGATGCTTGTCTGTTGGGTGGATTTATCTGCAGCGATCTCTGTTTGTAAATCAATTAAAGCCAGCCCTGTTTTGTCTCCGTCTTCAATATTTAACGGATCTAATATCTGCTTGCCTAAAATCTGTAATCCCCCGCAAATCCCCAGTATCAACTTACCCGTTGTCTTGAACTTGCGGATCTGTTTATCTAATCCACTGCTGCGTAAAAACTCTAAACTTACGCCACTGTTTTTACTGCCCGGCAATATCAGCGCATCAAAATCACTTAAATCCTCATTTTGATGAACGGGCACCAGATTAATGTCATCCTGGTAAATAAGCGGATCAAATTCATCCAAATTTGAAGCATAAGGGTAATAAATAAGTGCGATATTTATTTTACCGCGTTGCCATTTTGTGCCGAGTCGAAAGCTATCTTCTTCCGGTAACTGATGACGATAATAAGGCAGATTTGCTACCGTCGGAATACCGGTTTTTTTCTCTAACCAATCCATCGCATTACCCAGTAATAACGGATCACCTCTGAATTTATTAAGCACAAAACCTTTTATCAGTTTCTGCTCTTCGGGCGCTAGACAAGCCCACGTACCAAGCAGGTGTGCAAATGAACCTCCGCGGTCAATATCAGACACTAAATACACATCAGCCTGACATTCAAGTGCAACTGACATATTTACAATATCACCAGCTCGCAGGTTTATTTCAGCAGGGCTGCCCGCGCCTTCAATAACTACCTGATCATATTCATTTTGTAATTGTGACAGTGCATGCTGCACCTCTTTCCACAACAAGGTTTTACGATCCATCCAAGGCTGCTGACTGATCTCATTATTAACGACACCGTTTACAACAACCTGGCTGCATGTTTCGGCACTTGGTTTTAATAATACCGGATTCATTGCCACACAGGGTTTCGCTTTTGCTGCTAATGCTTGTAAATACTGCGCGCGACCAATCTCCAATCCATCTTCAGTAATGGCGGCATTATTACTCATATTTTGCGCTTTAAAGGGCGCAACTTTTACACCGCGGTTGGCAAGTAAACGACAAATTGCTGTAACGATTAAAGATTTACCGGCATCACTGGTACAACCTAAAATCATAATCGGCCTGTTTTTATTGTTCATATTGGTCTCTGTCGGTAAATTGCAGGTAAAAAAAAGCACTGTCGAAACAGTGCTGTAATCATTTATCAAAGCTAATATTAAGCGCGACGGGTTAATACAGCATCAGATAACTGTGCTAAAAGCTTTTCAGTATCAGCCCAACCGATACAAGCATCAGTGATACTTTGACCGTAGGTAGCTACAGCGCCATCAATTAAATCCTGACGGCCTTCAACTAAGTGGCTTTCAACCATCACACCAGAGATTGCTTGATCACCAGCAGCAATTTGACCGCAAACATCAGTACAAACTTTCATTTGATTTTCAAATTTCTTCTCAGAGTTTGCGTGACTGAAATCGATCATCAATGTTTCTTCTAAACCTGATTTTTTCAAATCAGATTTAATTGCAGCAACGTCTGCTGCGCTGAAGTTTGGCGCTTTACCACCGCGTAAAATGATATGACAATCCGGGTTACCCGCAGTTTCAACAATTGCGCTGTGGCCAAATTTGTTCACAGATAAGAAATGGTGAGAAGCATTAGCTGCGCCAATTGCATCTACAGCCACTTTGATTGTGCCATCAGTACCGTTTTTGAAACCAACCGGGCATGAAAGACCAGAAGCTAGTTCACGGTGAACTTGAGATTCAGTTGTACGTGCGCCGATTGCGCCCCAAGTCATTAGATCTGCTACATATTGCGGCGTAATCATATCTAAGAATTCTGTTGCAGCAGGCAGTCCCATTGCATTGATATCTAATAATAATTTACGGCCTGTGCGTAAACCTTTATTAATATTAAAAGTACCGTTTAATTCAGGATCGTTGATTAAACCTTTCCAACCGACAGTTGTACGTGGTTTTTCAAAGTAAACACGCATTACGATTTCTAATGTGTCTTTGTATTTTTCACGTAGTGGAGCAAGTTTTTCAGCATACTCAAGCGCCGCTTCTGTATCATGAATTGAACAAGGACCAATAATCACTAATACGCGATCATCTTGATTGCTTAAAATCTTATGAATCGCATTACGCGATCCAGCCACTGTTTCACTAATTGCATCCGTTGCAGGAAATTTTTCTAATAATGCAATCGGTGGTAAAAGTTCTTTAATTGCTTTGATATGTACGTCATCAGTATTAATCATTGTTATTCCCAAGGCACTTACTTGTGCTCAAAAGTTAATTTTAATTTTTATTGTTAATCCATTAAAGCGTTGTACGGTTCAATTGTTACTGTTTCACCCGCTTCAACATTGCCTCGTTGTTGTTCGAGTACAATAAAACAGTTTGATTGGCTCATTGAACTAAATACGCCTGAGCCTTGACTACCAGTCGATGAAACAACCAGTTGTCCATTTTCGTCCACAGAATAGCTTGCACGCTGAAAATCGGTGCGCCCAACTGCTTTTTTTAGTTTATCGATAGCAATCGCATTGAAACGAATTGCAGGTTTGACCTTTAAGCCACCCATGGTGAGCATAGCAGGTACAGCAAGCTGATAGAGAGTGACCATAGCGGAAACCGGATTACCTGGCAAGCCGAAAAACACACTGCTTGGCAGTTTACCAAAAGCAAAAGGTTTACCCGGTTTAATCGCAAGTTTCCAAAAACCGATAGAGCCCATCTCCTGCAAAATATCTTTAATAAAATCAGCTTCACCAACCGATACGCCGCCACTTGTGATCACCACATCAGCCTGTAAATCAGCAGATGCAAATGCTTCGCGAAGCAGTGATTTATCGTCTTTGATAATACCAAAATCAATCACTTCAACATTAAGCCGGGATAATAAAGCAATAATGCTATAGCGATTACTGTCATAGATATCGCCTTGTGCGAGCGGTTCACCCAAACTTTTCAGCTCATCACCGGAAGAGATAACCGCCACTTTGAGTTTTCTAAACACCTCAATATTGGCCAAACCCAATGAAGCAATCAAGGGTATATCGCGCGGCGTTAATTTATGCCCTTTACCGAGCACTACTTGATCCTGTTTAATATCTTCAGCAGCCAAGCGCACATTATCAGCCAGTTTGGGTAACTGGCTAAAAGTGATTAAACCCTCATTGGCTTCTGTTCGCTCCTGCATCACAACTGTATCGGCACAATCTGGCATTACAGCGCCGGTCATAATACGAATACAACAACCACGGGGAAGATCTCCCGCATAAGGCGCGCCCGCAAAAGATTTACCAATCAGCTTGAGTGTGATCGGATTTTCAGGCGAACAGTTAATTAAATCGGCTTGATTAAGTGCATAACCATCCATTGCTGAATTATTAAAAGGCGGCACATTTAATGGCGATTTCAGATCTTGAGCCAGCGCAAAACCAAGTGCTTGTGATAACGGCAATGTAACAGCTTCACACACATTAGATAATGACGCCTGCATTTCAGTTAATGCTTGTTCGAGGGGCATTAACCCTTTTGCATCACAACAACCCATCAGCTTGATCTCAACATAATAAATAAATAGTTAATAATTGTGACTTTTTATTCGTCGCTCTGCAATTATTCAACAATAAAAATTGGTGAAAGATCAAGAATATATTGACGATTTGTATCTGTCAGCTTAAATATTCAACACTCTTTGGTTTTTAAAGCAAAATAATAATCATGCTTGCCTAAACAATTTTAAATATCACTCGCTACTTTAATACCTTTAAGGTGTACAAAACAACTCTCAATGGCTGTTTTAATAAAATCTTGTAAATAGGCTAATGATTGTTGCTCTTCACGAACTGCAGCATACAAGGTATTCCATAACCCTTCTTTACCTAAACGTCGTGCCACAACATAGTCCTTTTTCAGATATTCAAACAGTGCCCAGTTAGGTAATCCTGCCACACCACGCCCGCTTGCGACCAACTGCAGCATCATTAAGGTCATATCTGCATGGCGGATTTTGGCTGGTGAAACCCCCTCTGGTATTAAAAATTGATTGAAAATATCCAAACGCTCTTTTTCTACCGGGTAAGTGATTAAGGTTTCCCGGCTTAGATCTTCCGCTTCAATATAGGTTTTATTCGCCAGACGATGATGACGGCTTAATGCCAGCATTGGCTGATAACTAAATAGCGGAATGTAGCTGATACCTTCAATAGGTTGCGGATCTGAGGTTACTACTAAATCAAGGTTGCCGCGTTTTAGTGCGGGCAAAGGCAAAAAACTGAAACCGCTTGAGAAATCCAGCTCTACTTCCGGCCAGCTGTCTCTAAATTTATCAATTGCAGGCATTAACCACTGAAAACAGGAGTGGCACTCAATGGCCATATGCAGTCGCCCGGCATCACCGGAAACAAAACGTGATAGGTCGCGCTCAGCGTTACGAATTTCAGGTAATACTTGATCGGCTAATTCTAATAAGCGCAATCCCGATACGGTAAAACGAATCGGCCGTGATTTACGGATAAATAAAGAGCAGTTAAGACGCCCTTCCAACTCTTTTAACTGATGCGATAATGCAGATTGGGTAAGATGTAACTGCTTTGCAGCTTCCACTAAACTGCCCGTATTATTTAATGTCGATAAGGTTTTTAAGTGTTTGATTTCAATCATAGTGGAACTCTGACCTTTAATAATATGCAATAATTTCAACAATACTTGAAAATTTTTAATAATAAAAGCGAGAATCCCCTGTTGTTTGCTTTATTTGCTTCACACCATCGCTAAGATCAGGTACTTTTAGGTGTTAGCAATTTATTGCGGCAAATTGTATGTTTATCACACCGTTCAGGTTTTAAGAGGTTGTTATGTATTCCATTGAAAAGTCCCATAAGTTAGATAATGTTTGTTATGACATTCGTGGGCCCGTGCTTAAACAAGCCCAGAAATTGGAAGAAGAAGGACAACGAATTCTAAAGCTTAATATCGGTAATCCAGCCCCGTTTGGTTTTGAAGCACCTGAAGAAGTATTAATGGATGTGATCAAAAACCTGCCGCTAAGCCAGGGTTATTGTGATAGCAAAGGACTTTTTTCTGCGCGTAAAGCGGTAATGCAGCACTATCAGGCGAAAGGGTTACTTTCACTTGATACGGATGATATTTATATCGGTAACGGCGTGAGCGAATTAATCGTAATGGCGATGCAGGGATTATTAAATAATGGTGATGAACTGTTAGTACCTGCACCTGATTATCCGTTATGGACAGCCGCAACCAATTTATCGGGCGGTAAAGCGGTACATTATATCTGTGATGAGCAGTCAGACTGGTTTCCGGATATCGAAGATATCAAATCAAAAATCACCGTAAAAACCAAAGGGATTGTTATTATTAATCCTAACAATCCAACGGGTGCGGTTTATAGTAAAGAGTTATTAGAGCAGATTGTTGAACTGGCTCGTCAACATAACTTAATCGTTTTTTCCGATGAAATTTACTCAAAAATCACTTATGACGATGCAGTGCATATTCCACTTGCAACATTGGCTGATGACATTTTGATTGTCACTTTTGACGGACTTTCCAAAGCCTATCGAGTGTGTGGTTTCCGTGTCGGCTGGATGATGATCAGCGGCGCAAAAAAACACGCTCGAGATTATATCAATGGCTTGGAAATACTCGCCAGTATGCGTTTATGCGCAAATGTACCGATGCAGCATGCGATTCAAACATCACTGGGCGGTTATCAAAGTATTAATGAATTAATCATACCGGGTGGCCGTTTGTATGATCAAACTCAGACCGCCTGGAAACTGCTTAATGATATTCCAGGGATTAGCTGCACGAAACCTAAAGGTGCGCTATATCTATTCCCGAAACTGGATCAGAAAAAATTTAATATTAAAGATGATCAACGTTTTGCGATGGACCTGTTAATGGAAGAAAAAATCTTAATCGTACAGGGCACTGGTTTTAACTGGCATAAACCGGATCATTTCCGAATTGTCTGTTTACCGCGTATAGATGAACTGAGCCAGGCAATCTCTAAAATCGGCAATTTTTTAGACGGTTATCGTCAGTAGCTAACAGCCTTTTATAATGTAATATTGTTCATAAGTTTTAACGTCAGGGCTTGCCGTAAAAAAACAGTCAATGGCGCTTTTGAGTGCAAAACTGTTTCAGACAAATAAAAAGGGCTATTCAGCCCTTTCTTTTATCTTTAATAAGTCTCTTTTTGCTGGTTAAGTACAAAAAAACAAGATCAGGTTTAAAGTTCTGAATTTATATTTTAGTACCGTTAATATCCGCTTCGACAAGTTTATGTGTCGATTCTTCATCAACTGCTTGTACTGGGATGCCAGATTCAGCTGTATACCAAGATGAATAAGTAGACTCTTCAGTCAAGCCATCAGGATTTGTAAATGAAGAATTTATTTCAAACTTGCAGGTTTTATAACTGCCGGCAGGAACCGTAATCGTCTCTATCCCTTTAAATGTAGTATATTCAATATATACAAATTCAAAGTTGCCGAATGATGCCTCACTAATCAAAGTTGTTGTTTGCTCATAAGAATCACCCTTATTGAGATTGAATTTCATTGTCATAGCCGGCTCATAATATGATTCAACATCATCACTCTTGTTACCTAATTGAGATACCGATTTTTCATTATTATCTATGGACAAATAACTATAATATGAGGACGTTCCATTCGTTACTTCTATCCGGGTTGCTGCTTGCCCTCTAAATACCGTATCTTCAAGCACTTTATAATTTATTGTTTCAGCAGGCTTATTAGCGTCTTGAAAGGTTAAATTATATTCTGCTCCGGGTGTATATAAATTCTCGTTAAAACAGATTGAAGCATTTTCAACTGTTTTATTCGTACTTGTACTATCTCCACCACTGTTACAGCCGCCAAGAACGCTGGCTAAAAGAACAACCGACAAAACCTTTTTATTCATTTTATATTCCATATACAGTAATTAATAACTGAGACTTACTACTGGGTCTCGTATTTCACACTGCATATTATACAAACCTCCTAACTGTTCCTATTACCTTCTATTACACCGACTTGCACTTTTACAATTTAAACCTCTGTTCAAAACTATTTCAGGCAAATTAAAAGGGCTATTCAGCCCTTTATTGATTGGCTTTAACTCACTTATTACCAATTTGTTCCCACATCATTTTTTTGTAGTGGTAATACTTGTTTACCTTGTGCATCGCTTGGTATTACAAAACCTAAATCTGCACTCGATTTTATTCGCTTAACCAGATTTATATTCTCCTGCCAGCGCATATCTAAATTTATTTTATCTATCCAGTCAGCTAGTTTGGATGGTTGTTTTTCTGTTTTAAGTAACTTAATACCGGATTGTTCTTTGCTTGAGATCTTACTGTCGTTAATAATGCCGGCATAAGTATTAGCGGCATTCGCATAGACATTTGTGAATACTTGAATATCATCAGCAGCTTGGGTTAATGTCAGAGTTGCCGGTGCTTTTTCAATTATATTATTAATTAAATAGATAGATTCAGGTAAACGAGTTCGATTTTTTTTATCTTTAAGAGCAAACTGTGAGCCAATGACAATTGCTGAACTGCTTGAATTTACAATGCTGTTATTGGCGAATAAAATATTTTTAGTTAATGGAAAATGAAATGGGTTGAGGCCTTTTTTAGCACGTTTAGGATCTGCTTTAGCGCTTGCAGCCCCAAAAGAGATCGTGCCGAAATCTGTTTTTTTAGGGTGTGGAGTCAGATCTGCAAAGTAATTATTGAAAACAACATGATCTTCACCGCGAACAAATAACCCAGCTTGTTTGGGCTGACCAGACCCCAAGAAGTAATTGTCATAAACTAGACTGCGTTTGCCTTGTCGTAGACTTAAATTCCCTTCCGAGTTTTTAAAGGTATTGTAACGGAAAATATTTTCGCTACTTTTTGCAGAGATTATCTCAGATTCACCATTCTCTTGTTCAAATAAATTATATTCAAAAATGACGCGAGAGTTAAAGTCATGCATAGAGCCATGACCCACTCGTGACGCTGAACCGCCATTTGAGCCGAGTAAAGGCCGGCTGAAGTAGTTATAAGCAATACGGTGTGAAGATGTTATTTGCGGTTTTACATCGACATTAATATAACTTGCAAGGCTGCGCTTTCCGGTAAATTCATTGTTTATTACCTGATTTTTATGGCCGTTAAGCTGGATCCAGACACCATCAGCCAGGTCAATATCGGTAAACTTATTGTTTGCGATCAAGTTGTATTGACCTGTTACCGTAATTAAATCTGCGCGTTGAGTACGGCTGCCCTTTTGGAAGTGAATTCCAGATAATTGAATATTATTACCGGTTATTGTTATCTTGCTGTCACCCGTTATGCTTACGGTGCCTGGTTGACTTGCGTTTATTTTTAAAGGGTTATCAGATGTGCATCTTTGTGTGACGCGCAGTTGCAGATCGGGATAGTTGCCTTGAGTCAGGCGAATATTATCGCCACAGTTTGCTTGGGCGACTTTATGATAAAGTTCAGTGTTGCCATTAACTATAAACTCTTCCGCGTAGCTATGCTGAGCGATTAATAATAGCGTAATGTAAAGCGGTTTAAGATTCATTTTATTAGCCTTGTTAGTTTATCGATTGATCCTAAGTTTTCTCAAGTCATCGCTGGCGAAAATATTGCTGTTAATTCTGCCGTAATTTATAGGTTGATAATGGTTAATGGCATTTACCAGCATCAGTCGTTTTACTAGTAGAACGAAGAGCTATATCCCGCACTTAATGAAAGCAGCACACACCACTATATCTTCATCTGCCTTCTTTTAGTTTCGAACACTGTTTAACATGTGTTACCCGTCACTTTATTTACCTGTTATTTAACACAAAAGCACTTCAATACCTTTCGCTGCGTCATTCGCAAAACAATTCGTAAGGGTGAGTTTGGCTCGATTACAAAGTGAGTTGATATTTATGGATACTCATATGGTTTCGGCAGTTGCTGAATTTCAGATTGAGGAGGGAGCAGGGAGACACAACGAATGAGTGTCCCTATTTCCCTATATTTGCTTAATTCATGGATAGTATTTCTTTATTCTTGCGCAATTTCTAACATCAAAATGTAACCAGGAAACTCCAAGCTCTATACTGCCAATAAGCTTAAAGTCACTATTATATGGACTTGCCAATATCTCCTGCCGCACTGCTTCTGCTGACTTGTTAGCAAACAAACAGTCTGCCGCGCGCCCAAATGTATGTTGGCTGAATGGGCTGTAATATGGGCTATCTGACGTTCGTAATCCACTCCACTCCCTGTCCTTCCCCCAATAATAGTTGTTAACTGTAATTGAACCATATCGTTCCCTTAAGTTATCCAATGTTATCAGCAATCGTTCATCTAATAGTTCCCATGCTTTGCAGCCCCTTTGTTCGAACACTTTGCGCGGAACCAGTTCATGAATGGAGAAGTGCTTACATTTATACATTGACGAACTCCTTATATTGGAAATGAGGATTGTACTCAGCATATAACCGCTTTAGAGACAGCACTATGCAGGAAAACAGATGCCGCAGTCTTTTGTAAATTAATCCGCACAATATCTGCTTTTTATTTAGACAGTAATTTTCTGGACAAATATCGCCTTTATTTTCAGTCATTATATTCATGATGTTAGACAAGCAACTAAATATGGCTATTACACTCTATTACATGCTCTCGGATAAAATGATGGGTCGGAGTAAGCGCAATATCAGCTAAGCTGAGAGCCCGAAATCACAGCCTTGTTTCCAGTTAAAGGATAGATATGGCTAACAGTGTTAGCCATACGCTGTTACTTTGGCTGTGGAGGGTAAGTGCTGAGCATTAAATCAATTTGCTTAGTAATAAATTCTGCCCGTTTATCCGGCCCCATTGTCTCTTTCAGCTGGCTCTGAGAAATAGAACTCCATACTATGGATTGGCTGGCAGGATCTAAAAATTCAAGAACTAATTTGCCGTATTTACGTTCGCGGTAGCGAGTAGGTGTACTCATAGCAATACTGCCTCTACCTCGGGATACTCCGAACCCCAAGGAGCTTCCAAATGATTCTAATTCGGTTGCGCTATCGACTCGGTAATCCACCAGTAAGTCAGCACTTTTCACATCTGTTTGACGAAGGCCCTTTTGCTTTAGCTGCGCCACTACTGCGCTTTCTATCCGCGAACTATCGATGCTGGCAACAGCATCTTCCGGGGCGCGAACAAAGGCAAAGTCTTTATACTGAGAAAAGTCATGCTCGACTAGATAGTCAGTAGCGGGTTTAACAGTACAGGCTAAGACAGAGAGAGACAGCAAAGCTGATAAAACAATACGTAACATCGAACACTCCAATTACAAAGTCAAGCAACATGCATAACTATAAATTTAACATAGGATCAGCCAGATATAGTAACGCCAATCTAAGGGTAATATTAATCCCTATCGACGGCTTTGCGATAAGCCCTTCTTTATATATTAATGTAAATGAGAGTATAGGAAGAAGTTTAAAAACAATAAACGCTCTTTTTTAATTAAAACAGGCTTTACACTGCACAAATATAACTATTCCTCGCTATTACAACTTAACAAAAAAAACATAGGCTAAATAATAGGCGCCAGTGAAATAGAAAGCTTACGACCCTCACACCTCAACGCTTCAAAACGAAAGCGCCTTACTTATTTAACAAAAAGTAAGCAGTTATTCCCATATAGCTTCGCCCACAAACTGCAACAAGCAAAAGGCAACGCATACAATGACTTAGCTAAAATCACAGATAAAAGTGCATTGTGATTTGACTAATATATACAATATAGGTACCTTATAACCCCTCTCTTAAACAAAAGGAATGAAAACCAATGAAACTTTCGCTTGCTTGCGAACTTTTAATTGCTAAATTAACCTTTTCTGTGATGGTCAAGAAACGATTTTTTGTTTTCTCCGCTCAGTCTGACATGTTAGCAGCAGGAAATAACGCAGGCTTAGCAACACTGGAGCCGAACAACAAAACCTTCTCTTGCAATGTTGATCTCGTTTGCAGCCAACATACAGCTGCCATACAAACAAAGCAATCCAATTGCCAATTTGCTGCTGGCTCAAAATCACTATTGGCAAGGTCTCCTGACTGGAGTGCAGAAAAAGCCTGCCTCGTAAAAATGATAAAACTAATCAATGGCATCAGAGTATGTAAAGCCTGGACGCCAATGCCAGAAGTGGCGTAAGGATAATAATATGTCAATAACAGCAGATGAATTTGGCGGAGAACGCCTTATTAACGTTAATGAACTCACCCGTTTAATGGGAGTTGACCGTAGCTATTTCAGTCAAAAAATAGTTAAAAAAACTAATTTTTTAGAAATTGCCCCAGCCATTCGCCTTTACGGTAATGGTTCAGCAAGGTACAAATTAGGTGATGTATTAAGGTTTATTGAAAGTAGAAAAGAGAAATCAACGCCCACAGGCTAAGGAGAACAAGAAATTGTCTCTGTCTTTTGACGAAAAGAAAAATACAGCAGACCTAATTACTTTTATTATCTTTTAGCTTTGGCGTCGACAGCAATGCAGGGCTTTTTAGCTGACTTTATCTTTGCATTTGATTTTGCCGTTTTTTGTTACACGCATTAAATGAACACAGATCTGCCCTGCTTCTATACCCGTTTTTGATCTTGATTAATAAACGCCTGATTGCTGCTTAGTTTATCGTTTAGTTTTTTTACCCAGGTAATCTATTTACTATACTTGTTTTGTGTCGAGGATGTTTTTTGAGCGGCACACTCATTTTATCAATCGTTTCCATTATCACTGAGAGGTTTATTCTTATGAGAACTTTCCTTTTAATCTTGTTTTGCGGAACTGTCGGCGGTTTAATTGTATCGTATATATCCAGTATTACGCCATTTGGTATGGTACTGATATCGCTAATTATATTGTGGGGTGCATCTAAAACGCTTGAGTTAATTGAACACTCTTTAAATGAAACAGAGAATGAAAAACAAGAGTGACGGTAAACTAAATTTTTAGAAAGCATAGAAAATAGGGCTGGAGAGCCCCTTTAATAGTAGCTTTTGTAATTTAAGGCAAAACGCAAGATTTGCCTTAAATCCGCTGATGTATTGCTAACTGCATATACTAAAGTAATGTAGTTTTCTCTTCACATTTATGCTCCGGTGGAACATATTGCAGATAATACTTACACATCGAATTTTTACATTTATGGTGATGTTCATGATCAGATTTTACTTCTTGCATAAAGTATTTACACTCGGAATCACGACATGTTTTTACGGGCATCTCTGCCTCCTTCACTTGAAATTAAAAAATATACCTAAAATAATTTATTCAACCTGCTTTTGCTAACCTCTTATGCCTCATTTCAGTTGCGGCATGCTAGCTTGAAATAAATATATAACTATGTGTTTGATTTCATACTTACTAATACCCACACATAATAGACTACACATAAAAATGTAGTGTTTAAATTAAAGTTGAACAACTATCAAATAACAACGAGAAAATATTCGAGCTATATCACATTACGTACAATCAACAGCTTAAATTATAAAAGGTCACCTACCTTCAGCCTTCTGACTCCCGAGTTCATCTGAAAAGGCAAACACCCTACCTGAAAGCAAAAAATATGGTTCCCCTTATATATAAAATACCGCCAGTTCTGCTTTTATAAGCTAAAATTAAGGGTGTGAAGTTATAAAAGGTAATCATTATGCGTGACTTTATAGAAAGTTTGATTTTAAGGGACCAAGCGGAAGAAGAGCTGTTTTTGGAAGCCGTAGATGAGAAGTTACAGGATAAAGCGAAAGCTGAGCTGGAGAGAAAAAAACAGAAAGAAGAGGTGGAAATTTGTATCGATGATAAAGATCATAAATTTCACTTGAAACATCCTTAATAAGGGGCCGTTTAGCCCCTTTGGATTGACTACTCTTTTTTCAAAGCTTGTATATAGAATTTAGGCTTGCCTTCACTATTAAAAGTTACCACCATATCCCCGTGTAACTTCCAACCGTCCGCAAGAAAATGGTTTACAAGTTTTTCTAACCCCTTCACTGAATGTGATTTGCAGATCCTTATTTTCATTTGAAATTCCTATTCTAAGTGAGTGATTAATATTACATTAGTCCATTATTTTCAAATTTACTAATGCAACTAGGCCGTTATCTTCTGCCCTGCATCTATCGTAATTTCGCATATAACAGAAAGTAGTTTTGCGTTTGCCGAAAGGCGGACTTCTGTGGAGCGACCATATATGTCCGCAATCAGTGTATTTTAGAGATAGCATAGCCAGTTCGTCTTTATACTAACGGACACCAAACTACAAATTAGATGATCAATTGAAGTTTATTAAATGCAGGAAGGAGAAGGTTGCGGCCGCAAGCTAGCAAGTAAAAAGAACAAGGTATTGCCTTTTACCGGAAAGAGTAAAAAATGAAAGACATCCATATATTATATGTTGAATTGTTTCAAATCATTATCTTATGAGGTTAAAACTATTAGACGTACTCAATTTCGTTCGATGCTTAATAAAGCTAAGAGCAGTAGCGATACAGATGCGTACCGCTAAACCGCTTTAATTCAGACGGAGAAAGAATCCATCTGTTTACTCGATATACCCGCCATCAGTCGCTATTTTAATCTGTTTTTCTCGATAGACAATATCTGATGAGAGCTTTTCAATTACAGCCTTCACTTTATCAGCAACAATTTCGCTACTGGTGTATGCGGCGAAAATTCCACCTTCAGGAGCAAATTCAATTTGCGATAACAATTCTGGAGATTCAGTAGTTACCGCGGCCTTAACCAAAGCGGCCCATGTATAGCCACTGCCTTGCAAACCGGCTTTTCCAAAATAGTCTGCTATATCCTCTTTAAAATTATAATAATTTATAGCATATTGATCATTGATCTTTCGAACAGAAACCTGCTCTTCCCCATTCTCTGCGAAAACACTTATAGAAACCATAGTTAAAATCAGTAAAATAATACGACGCATAGTAGTGATACCTTTTAGTTGTAACATTTTTCAGGCGGAATCATTGCGTGTTTCCACAAAAAAGACGCCCGTAAAATATTTTTGATAAAAACAAACCCTACATGCTTCAAAAATGTTTTTCAAATGGTTATATTTGTTAATAGGAGCTACTTATCTGTAGGACCGCGGAATTATTCCATATTTGCCGTTGCGGTAGAAAAACTCTGAGTCAGCTCTTGTCTTTCCCCTAAAAAAGCATAAGACATTCATCTACAATGCTTTTTATGGAAAGGGCCTGATTTATGATAGCCAGAATTAAGATTTACAAATGCGAATAGCGCTTCCTTATAGATTCTAAAGTTCCATCTTGTTCGAGTTTCTCAAATGCACCTAACAGCTTTTCATATACTTCCAAGGAGATTTTTTTACTTATGCCAAAAAAAACATCTTCTTCCTGAAGAATGAAAGGATGAATAACTAACCCATCGTAATTGGGGTCATTTTGAATCTTGTAGACCATGCTGAATTTCTCTTCAAAAAAACCCAGAATATGATTTGCCTTTACCTTGCGGGGGTTTATTTTAACATTCTTAACGATCTCAAAGCTGTTCATGAATTGGGGATTTTTCATTTTATTATTGAATTCATTCGAATAATGAAGATTCTCTTGAATCCCAAACCTAATTTTCCGGGTTTGGGAAATCGTGATGAAATCATTCAATTCTTTTATCGGCATGCCTAAGTTCTTTTCACTTACAACCAGAGCCATTTGAGCTTTTCTTTCTGGGCCGATCCAATTAGCATATTTGGATCTTTTGGCGGTTTTATTCATATTCATCATCATATCGAGGGTGCCTTTTTCAATATGCTTCAAACCAGCTGCCCATGACGTGGGTATAAATTTGGCCTTAAAACCGGCTTCTTTTATAATTGCATTTGCAAGCTCAACATCAAGGCCTGTCCAATTGCCTGTATCGTCAATGTAATACTGTGGAGGGAAATCAGTCACACGTACTCTAATAACAGTATCCGTGGAGAAAGCGTTTATACTAGCAGATAAAACGAGAGCTATTATAAGCAGTAATTTCTTCATCGCTATATTCCTATTCTCATATTCTCATATTCTCATATTCAATAACACTCTCAAAAAGCAATAATCTGGACGAATTTGCAACTCATCTGAGCCCGTTCTTATGGATCAAAAGGGTAGGAGATCCAGGTCTTATATTATTTATAATCATTACATTTAATATGAATATTAGGG
>NZ_CEZLMY010000023.1:0-15676 GCF_983033635.1 Psychromonas sp.
CGCAAGGTAAAGCGGTACGTGTTGTTTCTATTCCTTGTACAGATGTTTTTGAAACTCAAAGCGCTGATTACAAAGAGTCTGTATTACCAGCAAGCGTTACAAAACGTGTTGCAATTGAAGCGGGTATTGCGGATTACTGGTACAAATATGTGGGTCTGAACGGCAAAGTTATCGGTATGACAACATTTGGTGAGTCAGCACCTGCTGAGCTATTATTTGAAATGTTCGGTTTCACTGTTAAAAACGTAGTTGAAACTGCAAACAGCCTATAATCTTTAACTTAATAAAGATGAATAAAAAACCGCGTTTACCGCGGTTTTTTTGTGCCTGTAATTTTGTCCAGATTACAAATGCCGTTAAAACTATTTCTGCAGTAAGTCAGAGAGTTGTTTTGCTAATTTTACCTGGCGACTGCAAAGTTACGAATACCTTCAGCTAGCTTTTCCGTTGCCATCGCATCTTCATTCATTAACCATCTGAACTGGCTTTTAGACAGGATTTCATCTTTTTCTGCTGCGGCTGCCGTTGGATTAAGTTTTTGTTCGACAGGCTCATTACTTTGCTCTAATGCGGCCATTAAGTCGGGACTGATGGTTAAACGCTCGCAGCACTGCAAGTGCTAAAACGTCTTCAACACTTCTGAAACTTGCGCCCATCACGACGGTTTTATAACCCTGCTGCTTGTAATAGTTATAAGTATTAGTCACAGAGATAACCCCGGGGTCTTCGTCTGCCGAATATTCTGTACGGCCCGTATCTTTTTTATACCAGTCTAAAATTCGACCGACAAAGGGAGATATCAGATAAGCCCCAGACTCAGCACAGGCCTGTGCTTGAGCGAAACTGAATAACAGGGTCAGGTTACAATTAATTCCTTATTTCTCAATCGCTTCAGCTGCTTTGATACCTTCCCAGATTGAGGCAAGTTTAATCAGTATACGGTCATTACTGATACCCGCTTCTTTGTACATTGCCATCAGTTTTCGGGCTTTATTTATCGAACCTTGTGTATCAAAGGATAAGCGAGCATCAACTTCTGTTGATATTCTTCCCGGTACAATTTTCAGGATCTCCAGACCAATCAGCACAGATAATTTATCGGCGGCATCCATGGTCTGTTGGCTGAGATCCGTTGACTGTTGTTTTCCCCAGTTACTCGCTTCAACATCACGGTTATCAGCTACGACTGTGGATATTGTAAAAAACTAAATATATTTATTCCGACTCAAATCACATTTTTTAATGAATTAAAGTGTACTTTTTTCTCATTTTAGTCTACATTTTACTAATCGAAACGTTTGCGCAAACGTTTCGATGGGGTTTTCTTAAATGTTATTATTAAGACTTTTAAAACTAAAGCGACTCTTCAAGGTGAATGTCATGAAAAAAACAGCATTAATTAACGCTGAATTATCTTACCTGGTAGCCTCTCTCGGGCATTTCGATGAGATTACCATCTGTGATGCCGGGCTGCCGGTTCCAAGTCAAACCCAGCGCATTGATCTGGCTTTAACCTATGGTGTTCCGACGTTTATCGATACAGTTAGCGTCCTGCTCGGTGAAATGCAGATAACCGGCGTGATCCTGGCCAAAGAATTCCAGCAGGTAAGTCCGGAGCTGCACAGCGCACTGCTTGAGCTTATTGCTCAAGAACAAAAACAAGGTAAGGAAATTACTGTTACTTATATCAGTCACGAAGAATTCAAAGGGCGTACCCGGAGCAGTAAAGCAGTTGTTCGTACGGGTGAGTGCACACCTTATGCAAATGTTATTTTTCAGGCCGGTGTTGTTTTTTAGTTTTTCCGAGTAAATCATTGTTAAGGAGCTGCTATGAAACAGCCCATTTTAGAATTGAAAGGCATTCATAAGTCATTTCCCGGTGTAAAAGCACTGGATAATGCATGTTTAAACGTTTACCCGGGTAAAGTGATGGCGCTGATGGGAGAGAACGGTGCCGGAAAATCAACACTAATGAAAGTGTTGACCGGTATCTATTCTTTAGATGAAGGCGAAATATTTTACGAAAATAAGCAGGTAAATTTTACCGGCCCGCGTCATTCCCAGGAAGCGGGTATCAGTATTATTCATCAGGAGCTTAACCTTATTCCTGAGTTGACCATTGCAGAAAATATCTATCTGGGTAGAGAAATAACCAATGCGTTCGGCGCAATCAGATGGTCTGTAATGTTCGACGAAGCGCAAATATTGCTGGATCGATTAAATGTAAAGCATAAACCTTCACAGCTGCTCGGTGAGCTTAGCCTTGGTGAACAGCAGATGGTTGAAATCGCCAAAGCATTGTCATTTAAGTCTCAGATTATCATTATGGATGAGCCGACTGATGCGTTAACTGAAACTGAAACGGCTTCATTGTTTACTGTGATTAATGAATTGCGTGAAGAGGGTTACGGCATTGTTTATATCTCGCACCGCTTAAAAGAAATTTTCGAGATTTGTGATGATATTACTGTGCTGCGTGACGGAAAATTTATTGCTGAACGTCAGGTTGCTGAAACCGATGAAGACAGCTTAATTGAGTTAATGGTAGGCCGTCGTCTGGATGAACAGTATCCGCGTGTTGAGAGTAAACATGGCACAAAGTGTTTAGAGGTCAAAAATTTATCGGCAGCCGATATTGATGATGTCAGCTTCACGCTAGATCATGGTGAAATACTGGGTATTTCCGGTTTGATGGGGGCCGGCCGTACAGAATTAATGAAAGTAATTTACGGCGCTATGCCTCGTCATTCCGGGCAGATTCTGGTTGAGGGGGAAGCCGTTAATCCGCGCAGTTCTCAAGAAGCGCTTGCTCACGGCATCGCTTATATTTCTGAAGACCGTAAAGGTGAAGGCCTGATCCTCGGACTGTCTGTTAAAGAAAATATGTCTCTGTGCAGCTTAAAACAATTATCCACAGGAGTGCAGTTAGATCATGGGGCAGAGGTAGTCGCAGTCGAAGATTTTATTCGCTTATTTAATATTAAAACGCCCTCAAGAAATCAGATTATAGGTAACCTGTCCGGTGGTAATCAGCAGAAGGTGGCGATTGCTAAAGGGTTAATGACCCGCCCTAAGGTATTGATCCTTGATGAACCGACACGAGGTGTTGATGTCGGGGCGAAAAAAGAGATCTATCAGCTTATCAATCAGTTTAAAAAAGAGGGCATGAGCATTATTCTCGTCTCATCAGAAATGCCGGAAGTATTAGGCATGAGTGATCGAATTCTGGTGATGCATCAGGGCCGGATCAGCGGTGAATTTATGACGGATGATGCCGATCAGGAAAAATTAATGGCCTGCGCTTTTGGTCACAATATTATGGAGAAAACAGCATGAACAACAAGGTTATAACTAATCAGGAAGGCCCTAAAGCCCGCGGTCTGATAAATAAAGAATGGTTTATTGAACAAAAGTCATTAATCGCATTAATTATGCTGATTGTTATCGTGTCATTTCTGAACGAATACTTTTTTACGGTGGACAATCTTCTTAATATTCTTCGCCAGACATCGGTTATCGCGATCCTGGCCGCCGGTATGACCTTAGTTATATTAACCGCCGGCATTGATTTAAGCGTCGGTTCTATTTTGGCATTGTGCGGCGCTTTTGCCGCCAGCATGATCAGCATGGAAATACCCGTTCTGATTGCAGTGCCTGTTGCCCTATTAGGCGGAGCTGCACTCGGCTCCATGGCGGGGGTCATTATCGCTAAGGGGAAAGTGCAGGCTTTTATTGCGACGCTGGTAACCATGACATTATTACGCGGTGTGACTATGGTTTATACCGACGGCCGTCCAATTTCAACCGGCTTTACTGATGTTGCAGATGCTTTTGCCTGGTTCGGTACGGGATATGTGTTCGGTATTCCAGTACCCGTCTGGCTGATGATCTGTGTCTTTTCGGGAATCTGGTATCTGTTAAATCATACTCGTTTCGGACGCTATATTTACGCCCTTGGCGGTAATGAATCGGCGACCCTTTTATCGGGGATCAATGTGGATCGTATCAAGATCGGTGTTTATTCAATCTGTGGATTATTATCAGCACTTGCGGGGATTATTATCACCTCACGCTTATCATCAGCGCAGCCGACAGCCGGTATGGGTTATGAATTAGATGCCATTGCAGCGGTTGTGGTGGGGGGAACCAGTCTGATGGGCGGTAAGGGACGCATTACCGGCACGCTGATCGGCGCCCTGATTATCGGCGTATTAAACAATGCCTTAAATTTATTAGACGTCTCGTCGTACTACCAGATGATTGTTAAAGCCGTGGTCATACTGTTAGCGGTACTTGTTGATACTAAACATAAATAAACCTTAATTTAAAAGCCGGCGGGGTGCATAGTGCCTCCGCTAATACCAGTAATATAAAAAGGAATAGAAAATGAAAAAATTTACCACATTAATTTCAGCGGCAGTTCTCTCAGCTTCTTTCAGTGCAGGTGCAATGGCGCAAGATACGCTTGCGCTGGTTGTTTCTACTTTAAACAATCCATTTTTTGTGACTATGAAAGAGGGAGCAGAAAAGAAGGCGGATCAGCTGGGCTACAAGCTTATTGTGCTTGATTCACAAAATGATCCGAGTAAAGAGCTGTCAAATGTTGAAGATCTTATTGTTCGCGGTGTGAAAGTGATTTTAATCAATCCTACGGATTCGGATGCGGTTTCTAACGCTATTCGCGTGGCCAATCAGGCAAAAATACCAGTGATAACATTAGACCGAGGTGCAAATCGTGGTGATGTAGTGACTCATATCGCCTCTGACAATGTTGCTGGCGGGGAGATGGCGGGTAAATTTATCAGTGAAAAAATTGGTAAAAATGCACGTGTTATTCAGCTTGAAGGTATCGCCGGTACATCTGCTGCACGTGAACGCGGTGAGGGTTTTATGAAAGCAGTTAAAAGCGAAAAAATGGAACTGTTAGCCAGTCAGCCAGCAGATTTTGACCGTACTAAAGGTCTTAATGTAATGGAAAATATGCTTTCTTCTAAACCCAACACGCAAGCCGTATTTGCACAAAATGATGAAATGGCATTAGGAGCTATCCGTGCGGTACAAGCATCAGGTAAAGATATTTTAGTTGTCGGTTTTGACGGCACTAAAGATGGTATAGCTGCTGTTAAACGCGGCCTGCTAGGCGCAACAATTGCGCAGCAGCCTGGTTTGATTGGTGAGATTGGTGTTGAGTCTGCTGTGAAACTATTAAAAGGTGAAGCTGTGGATAAAAATATCCCGGTACCGTTAATGATGGTGGTTAAATAAGTATTGCCTGTTGGAACCGGGGTGTCTTGCCCTGGTTCTACTTTTCAAGTTAAGAGCCGACAATTCATTAAAGCCTATTGATTAATTTTGTTGAATGCAGTGTTAATCAATATGTTTCACCTTTATGTTAAATACTAAGTGGTCAATATTATGAATAAATTAGTCGTTTTAGGCAGTGTTAATGCAGATCATGTTCTGCAGGTACCTTCTTTCCCTCGTCCGGGAGAAACATTACATGGACGGGGCTATTGTGTTATCCCTGGAGGAAAAGGCGCTAATCAGGCTGTGGCAGCTGCACGTTTAGGGGCAGATGTTGCATTTATCGCCTGTGTGGGTGATGACAGTTTTGGGGTGAATATCCGACAAGCGTTTGCCGAAGACGGCATTAATGTTGATGCGGTAATGATTGAAAAAGATAAACCGACCGGGATTGCGATGATCCAGGTTGCAAAGAGCGGTGAAAACAGTATCTGTATTTCAGCTGAAGCAAATGCCTGTTTAACAGCATCTCGACTGCAGCCTCACCATCATCTTATTGCTGATGCGGATATGCTCTTAATGCAGTTAGAAACACCGATTGAAGCGATTATAAGCGCTGCAGAAATTGCCAGACAGGCTCAAACCCAAGTTGTACTGAATCCGGCTCCTGCACAACCATTAACGGATGATTTACTGAAGCTTATTGATATAATTACGCCTAATGAAACAGAAGCAGAGCAGCTAACGGGTATTAAAGTTAACGATATGGAGTCAGCGCAACAGGCTGCGGATCTGCTTCATAACAAAGGAATAAAGCTTATTATGATAACCCTGGGCAGTCAAGGTGTGTGGATCAGTGAAAATGGTCAGGGGCAGCAGATAAAAGGGTTCCGTGTAAAAGCTGTCGATACAACGGCCGCCGGAGATACATTTAACGGCGCACTGCTGACGCGATTATTAGAAGGTGCGGCCTTAGCTGATGCGATTCGTTTCGCCCATGCAGCCGCCGCGATTACGGTCACTGGTGCCGGCGCACAGACATCGATACCATATCGCAATGCGGTAGATAACTTTCTGATTAACGCAGATAATGAACCCTCAATTTTATAAGGATAACAATAAGATAATGGCAACTATCAAAGATGTGGCAAAACATGCAGGCGTGTCGACTTCAACGGTAAGCCATGCTCTTAATAAAACCCGCTATGTAAGCACTGATATTATCGAACGGGTGATGAAAGCGGTTGAAGAGTTGAATTATGCACCTTCTGCACTGGCTCGCAGCTTAAAACTTAAAAACACGCGTACCTTTGGTATGCTGGTGACAACATCAACCAATCCCTTTTTTGCCGAAGTAGTAAAAGGGGTGGAGCGGCGCTGTTATGAACAGGGGTATAATCTGCTTTTGTGTAATACCGAAGGTGATCTGGATCGCCTGAATTTCAATATTGATATGCTGTTACAAAAACAGGTTGATGGTTTGTTACTGCTAAGTGATGAGATTGCCAGTCAGAATTTAAATATATTCGCACGTCATAAACCCGTTCCAACCGTGGTTATGGATTGTGGTGAGACTAATTTTCCCTGTGACAAAATACAGAACAATTCCCGTCACGGCGGTTATTTAGCAACTCAGTATTTAATTAATAAAGGTCATTGTAAAATCGCCTGTATCAGCGGACCTCGTGATAAACAGGCTACATCAGAGCGTTTTAGCGGTTATATTCAGGCAATGAACGAGGCTAACCTTGAGGTTGATGAAGAGTGGCATGCATTCGGAAATTTCGATTGTGAAGGCGGCAAGCAGGCCTTTGAAACAATTTTAGCAACAGGTAATATGCCGAGTGCAATTTTTGTCTGTAATGACATGATGGCGATGGGCGTGATCAATACCGCCAATAAACACGGAATATCGGTCCCCGAGGATCTGTCGATTATCGGTTACGATGATATCAGTCTGGCTAAATTTATTACTCCGTCGTTAACCACTATTCATCAGCCGAAATTTAATTTGGGGCGAAAAGCCTTCGATACTTTGCTGGATCAGATTCAAAGCCGCCGTGAAACGAATATTGATATCCATTTAGAACCGACATTAGTTGAGCGTGACAGTGTCAAAACACTTAATCAACCTTAGCGGTTAAATCGCTAATCCTGAAAACAAAAAAGCCAGTTATGAATGAACATAACTGGCTTTTTAATATTTGTGTTAGCTAGCTTTATTTAAGCTTGCTTAAATCTCTAACTGCACCTTTATCTGCTGTTTTATTAATAGCCATTTCAATGGCGCAAATAAAGGTGAAATATCGGTTTTTACTTCAGTTTGCTTAAGTCACGTACCGCGCCTTTATCGGCTGTTTTATTAATAGCCATTTCAATGGCGCAAATAAAGGTGAAATATCGGTTTTTACTTCAGTTTGCTTAAGTCACGTACCGCGCCTTTATCGGCTGTTTTTATTAATAGCCATTTCAATGGCGCAAATAAAGGTGAAGTATCGATTTTTACTTCAGTTTGCTTAAGTCACGTACCGCGCCTTTATCGGCTGACGTTGCCATTGAAGCATAAACTTTTAAAGCTGCAGAGATTGGGCGGATACGGTCAACAGGCTTCCAGCCGATTGCATCTTGTTTAATGCGACGTTCAGCCAGCAGTTCATCAGAAACTTTTAAGTCCATTGCACGTGTTGGGATATTGATATCAATAATATCGCCATTTTCAATCAGACCAACCACTCCGCCAGCAGCGGCTTCCGGTGAAACGTGACCGATAGATAAACCAGAAGTACCACCGGAGAAACGTCCGTCAGTAATTAATGCACATTTTTTGCCGAGTCCCATCGATTTCAGGTAACTGGTCGGGTAAAGCATCTCCTGCATACCAGGGCCACCTTGTGGTCCTTCATAACGAATAACAACCACATCGCCAGCAACCACATCTCCGCCTAAAATAGCTGCCACAGCATCATCTTGGCTTTCGTATACTTTTGCAGGGCCGCTAAAGGTAAGGTTATCATCATCAACGCCCGCAGTTTTAACCACTGCGCCGTCAACGGCCATATTACCGAATAAAACCGCAAGGCCGCCCTCGGAGCTAAAGGCATGTTCCAATGAACGGATACAACCTGTCGCACGATCGTTATCGACCGTATCCCAACGACAAGCTTGACTAAATGCTTGCGTGGTACGGATACCGGCTGGGCCTGCGCGATAGAAATCAATAATCGCTGGATCTTGTGTTTGCATGATATCGTATTTAGCTAATTGCGCTTTCATGCTTGGGCTTAAGATAGTAGGAATGTCACTATTTAAGAAACCGGCTCTGTCTAATTCACCTAAAATTGCCATAACCCCACCTGCACGATGCACATCTTCCATATGATATTCAGGTGTCGAAGGTGCTACTTTACAAAGTTGCGGAATACGGCGCGACATAGCATCCATATCACTAACTGTAAAATCAATTTCAGCTTCTTGGGCACAAGCGAGTAGATGTAATACAGTATTGGTTGAACCGCCCATGGCGATATCTAGTGCCATCGCATTTTCAAAGGCTGCTTTACTGGCGATTGCACGCGGCAATACGCTGTAATCGTCTTGCTCGTAGTGACGTTTGGTAATATCAACAATACGGCTGCCCGCTTCTAAGAATAGTTGCTCGCGATCGGCATGGGTTGCCAGCATTGAACCGTTACCCGGTAATGAAAGTCCTAGCGCTTCGGTTAAACAGTTCATTGAGTTTGCGGTGAACATGCCCGAGCAAGAGCCACAAGTTGGGCAGGCGCTACGTTCTACATTGGCTACATCTTCATCAGATACATTTTTATCTGCGCCCATAACCATAGCATCAACTAAATCAAGTTTGATAATTTGGTCGGAAAGCTTGGTTTTACCCGCTTCCATTGGTCCGCCAGACACCATAATCACTGGAATATTTAAACGCAGAGACGCCATCAACATTCCCGGGGTGATTTTGTCACAGTTAGAGATACAAACGATGGCATCAGCACAATGTGCGTTAACCATATATTCAATTGAGTCTGCAATTAAGTCACGAGAAGGCAGGCTGTATAACATGCCTGAGTGACCCATAGCGATACCGTCATCAATGGCGATAGTATTAAATTCTTTAGCGATACCACCGGCAGCTTCAACTGCACCGGCCACTAATTGGCCCATATCTTTTAAATGAACATGGCCAGGAACAAATTGTGTAAATGAGTTAGCAATGGCGATAATTGGTTTACCGAAATCATCATCTTTTACGCCTGTTGCGCGCCATAAAGCACGAGCTCCCGCCATATTGCGGCCATGTGTGGAAGTTTTAGAACGATAGTCTGGCATTTTAATTCCTTTTTTTAGTAACGATCTTACCTGTTTTTTACAGCGAGTTACTTGTTATTTATTCATTTTCGGTTAACTGATTTAAGCAGATAACTTTGTCTTTAACAAGCTACGAGTACAACTTACGCGCTGGCTTTAATTACTTGTTCCTGCCCCATTGCTGCGACTTGGGTAATGCCAAATAATTTTTCAATTTGTTTGCTTAATAGACCCACTGGACGATCGCTACATACCGTCAAGGTGACGTGCAGTGATTTTTCATTTTCTGTTGTTTCGCCATTAATATTTTGCACTCTGAAACCACGATGACGGCAAACACGTAACAGACGTTCTAATAGTTCAGGGCTATTCTCGCCTTGGATAATCAATAAATATTTCATTGTAAACTCTCCATCATTTTATCGTTTGCTGCACCCGGTGGAACCAGTGGCCATACATTTTCTTCTTCTGAAATTGAAACATGTAATAGATACGGGCCGTCACTTTCTAGCAGACGCGTTAATGCGTCTTGTAACTGGCTTTTTATTACAATCGTTTCCCCTGGAATATCAAAAGCGCTGGCCAGTGTTACAAAATCAGGGTTATCAGTTAAAATAGTTTCGCTATAACGACCATCAAAAAATAGTTTTTGCCATTGACGAACCATACCTAAACGCTGGTTATCGATAAGCAGTATTTTAATCGGTAATTTTTTACGTTTGATAGTGCCAAGTTCCTGTACGTTCATCATAAAAGAACCATCACCAGAAATAGCAATCACAGTATCATTCGGGCGGGCTACTTGTGCGCCGACTGCAGCTGGAATACCAAACCCCATAGTGCCTAAACCTGAACTTGATATATGGTTTTCAGGGCGATCCACAAACATATGTTGTGCTACCCACATTTGATGCTGACCAACATCACTGCAGATAACGGTATCGGCAGGTTTCATTTCGGCAAGTTGGCGGAGCATTGCGGGTGCATAAATTGCTTCACCCGGGTGGTCATAGCGGTTAGCAAAATTACTCTTCATGGTTAAAATATGTTTTTGCCAAGCACTAATAAAGGTTTCAATCTCAATGGCGGGTAAAACTTCTTTTAAATCATCGGTGATAGCCAGATCTGCAAGTCGTAATTTATCTATTTCTGCCGCATCAATATCAAGGTGGATAACTTTTGCGTGGCTGGCAAATTCATCGAGTTTACCTGTTACCCTGTCATCAAATCGAGCGCCAACAGCAATCAGCAGATCACACTCTTGAATTGCAAAGTTGGCCGCTTTGCTGCCATGCATACCAACCATGCCCATAAAATATTCAGAATCATGTTCAATAACCCCAATCCCTTTTAGCGTACAAACACTGGGAATATAGGTATATTGAATAAAGTTACGCAGCTCCTGAGTTGCATTTGCCATACCTACGCCACCACCAACATAAAGAAGTGGCTTACTGGCTGATTTTATCATCTCTCTGGTTTGTCTTATTAAAGAGGGATCAATGGGGGTACTTAAGTTGTTTTCTGTTGCAAGCACTTTTAGTGATGTAAATTCAGGAGCATCTCCAAGTTGAATATCTTTGGGGATGTCGATTAACACAGGTCCGGGGCGACCAGATGTTGCAATCTTAAAAGCTTGTTCAATAATCGGACCTAATTGATCTGCACTTTGCACCATAAAGCTGTGTTTACAGCAAGACAAAGAAAGTCCTAAGACATCAACTTCCTGGAAAGCATCAGTACCAATTAAATTACTGGCTACTTGCCCTGTGATTGCAACGACAGGGATCGAATCAAGTAATGCATCCGCTAACCCTGTGACCAGGTTTGTCGCACCGGGACCTGATGTTGCAATACAAACTCCAACATTACCGGTTGCGCGTGCATAGCCTATAGCTGCCATTGCAGCGCCCTGTTCGTGGCGACATAAAAGGTGATTTAAACCGCCATCATAAAGCGCATCATAGAGCGGCATAATAGCCCCTCCGGGATAGCCGAATACTTGGGTTATATTTTTTTGTTTTAATGCTTGAACAATAAAATTGGCACCATTCATTATTTTCTTCCTGAATTTACTGAAGGCTTATCGTTATTTTGTTTTAACTGGAAAATAAGCAAAATAAGCAAAATAATCAATCCCACTTTTTAAAAAAAGTGGGTCTTTATAGCAAAAAACAGCAACTTTCTCAACTTTTGTCACATTTTTAAACAAAAGTGGCTAAGGCAACTTTACTAATAGTAACTATTGCCAAGTAAATTCACTGCTTTTTAAGCAGTCAATAACAGCTAATTTGTATTTTAAATCAACATAAATAATCAATCTGAAAATGCTCGCCTATACTAGAAAGCGTTGTATTAATATTGCTTATTATTAAAGGCGAAGGACAAGTTATGGCATTAGCAAGTTTATACTGTCGTGCGTTATTAGGTGTGGATGCGCCAGAGGTCTTAGTTGAAGTGCATTTAGGCACCGGATTACCGGGTTTTTCATTAGTGGGGTTACCGGAAACTTCAGTAAAAGAAGCCAAAGAAAGAGTACGCAGTGCGATAATAAATAGTAATTTTAAGTTTCCAAATAAAAGAATAACCGTTAATTTGGCGCCTGCGAATCTGCCTAAAGAGGGGGGGCGTTTTGATTTGGCCATTGCGCTGGGCATTTTAATTGCCTCTGATCAACTTGCCAAGACAAACAGTGCTCAGTTTGAATGTTTTGCCGAGTTGGCCCTGTCCGGTGAATTACGGCCTATTGATGGTGTTATTCCCTGTGCATTAGCCGCCAAAAAGAAAAATCGCAGTTTAATTATCTCTCCTGAAAATCAAAATGAAAGTGCGTTAACAGGTGTAAAAGCATTTGTTGCCTCTAACCTTGTTGATGTTTGTGCATTTTTACAAGGTTTGCAAAAACTGCCTGAAGCCATTTCCCCTCCTACTGCAAAACCTAAAAATCAGCCTGATATGAGTGATGTTTTAGGACAGGAGCAAGCGAAACGTGTAGAAATTGCAGCTGTTGGCGGCCATAATTTATTGTTAGTTGGCCCGCCGGGTACAGGCAAAAGCATGTTAGCAGAACGGTTTATGAGTTTACTGCCAAAGTTAACTGAGTCACATGCACTGCAAACTGCTGCTATTTATTCTGTGTGTGGTAAACAACGCGATGATTGGTATCAACCTCCATATCGCGCACCGCATCATAGTGCCTCTTCCGTTGCGCTGGTCGGTGGTGGGGGGAAACCGAAACCAGGTGAAATATCATTGTCTCATCGTGGTGTGTTATTTCTTGATGAACTGCCTGAATTCCCAAGAGCAGTACTCGATAGTCTGCGCCAACCTCTTGAAACCAATAAGGTCACTATTTCACGTGCGGCTAATCAAGTGACCTTTCCTGCACATTTCCAGTTGATTGGGGCAATGAATCCCAGCCCGTGCGGTCATATTAGCGGAGAGCTGCGGCGTAGCACGCCGGATCAAATATTACGTTATTTGGGGCGTTTATCCGGCCCTTTTTTAGACAGGTTTGCATTGTCGATTATGGTGCCGTTATTGCCCAAAGGTACGCTTGCTTTATCACAAGCAGGAGGGCAACAAAACAGTGAAAGCAGTGCACAGATTAAAGTGAGGGTAAAGCAGGCGAGAGAGAGACAAATAGCTCGTCAGGGAAAATTAAACCATGCGCTGACGACGCAGGAGATAAGCGCATTTTGTCAGTTAAGCATTGAAGATGCCGAGTTTTTAGAGAGTCAACAGTTAACTAATTAGGATAAAATGGGGTTATCAATCCGCGCCTGGCACAGTCTGTTAAAAGTGGCGCGTAGCATTGCTGATTTAGCCGCCAGTGAAAAAGTGCAACGTCTGCATCTCTCTGAATCACTTTCTTATCGTGCGATGGATCGATTGCTGAAAAGTGTTTCTTATGAGTAATTAGTTTTCTTGCCGCGTTTATCTCATCTCATTTAGTAAATATTTTTTTTTAAAATTAGTTATTGGTGCCTGCATTGCTTTAATGGTTTCTGGTGAAAGTGTTGGATTTTGCAACTCAATGAAAACTCTTTTTTTAAGATCGAATTTATTTAATAGTTCTCGGTAATATGAATCAAACAGCAGCTCTGTTTCGCCGCTTTCTTGCAAACGCGTTAACCCCAGTTGTAATCGCTCAGCTAATAAAGGTTTTTCCGGGTTAATAAAAAAGAACTGCGGTAACGGATAATGAATCACTATATTCTGCTCTATAACTAAATCAAGTGAGCGATGGCTAAACTGCTCATAACCAATTTCATTTATCCCTCTGGAAAAACAATCAAAACGGTTTTTAGACAGCTGTTGAAATAACAGTTCATGTTTATAAGTTGTTTGTACATTTAAACCATTACTTTTTAAGATCGTGGTATCGGGCCAGTTGTGATGCTGGCCAATAGTAATATTTTTGGCTATCCACTGTTGTTTATTGCTAATACCTGTAAATTTTTCCTGATTCCCCTCTTTGATTAAACACAAACGGTAACCTAGAAGCCCCTGCATAATTGGAATGCGAATTGGCGTTGCTTGTTTTTCGCGTTCAGCTGTTGATACGAAGTGTGCTAGATCTAGGCGTGCGTTTGCAAGCTCGCGAAGGGCGCGATCCTGTTCCATTTCGCTGGATATAACAACTTGATATTCTCCATACTCCTGTTTGCTTATTTCCAGCGCTCGGTACAGAAGCGTTCTGATTATTCCAGAATCGGTTGCTGTGTTTTTCCATACCCTTATTTTTGTACTTTCTGCGTGACTAAAATTAGCATTAAGAGTCAGCAATAAAAATAGTATTAATATTTTTTTCATTCTGACTAATCCCCTGTCTCGGGTAATACACCTGTATTTTTTAAATGAGTTTCTCTGAATCGTTGTGTTGGCGCTTCCATTGCCTGAATGGTTTTCTCTGATAATGTCGGGTTATGTAGGTCGATAACAGTTCGCTCGGTAAGTTTTAATTCAACTATTATTGGCGAAAAAACCTGCTCAAAAATTGTGTCAAATTCACCGGATTCGATTAACCTTTCTAAACCTAATTGTAAACGCTGTGCTAAAAGTGGGCGAGATTTATTAACAAAGAAAAAAATGGGTAATGGGTAATAGATCAACAGGTTATTTTCAATAGTGATCCCCTGTGAGCTGTGCGCCAAATATTCAGCATAAATTTCACTCGCACCTCGGCTGAAACAGTCAAATCGTCCTCGAGCAAGTTGTTGAAATAGTAGTTTTTTTTTGTGTGTGGTTTGTACGGGGATATTATTGGCACGTAAAATAGTTGTATCGGGCCAATCTTGATGTTGACCTATGCTGATATTTTTGTCGATTAGCTGTTGCTTATTTTCAATACCATCAAAAAGTGCTTGTTTATTTTCTTCAATTAGACAAATGCGATAGCCCATAAGACCGCTAAGTACTGGAATACGAATAGGGATCGCTTGCTTTTCCCGTTCTCTTGTTGGGGCGTAACTTGCTATATCAAGTTTTGAATTTTTCAGTTTAGCGATTTCAACCAATGAGCGACCTTGCTCCATTTTAGCTGATTCTATTAATTCATAATCACCATATTCAGGTTTAGTTACCTGTAACGCTCTATGTAAGTAATCCATCATAATAGGAGTCGGGTTATTATAAAGGCTATCCCATACCACTATTTTTGTTACCTGAGCATAATTAAATGAGCAGTAAAAGAGAAAAATAAAAGTCATAAAACGTTTCATTATTAGGTACCTACTTCTTGACTGGTACTAGTGAGTATAGATCTTTAAATTGGGATTGTTAGCTTGTAAATCCTGTAGTTGTGAGCAAGCAGCAAAGTTGTTCTATATCTTTGACTGCTAATTCAAAATCATAAAAAAAGGATCGTTTTATTTTAAAACGATCCTTTTTATGAAAGCTTCTTTTTAAAATAGTTTGCTATAAATTATAGCGCTTCTATTGTTGCAATCTGCTCGTTTAATTTATCACAAGTTGTCTGCAGCTCATCCTGTTTAGCACGCTCTTTAGCAATAACTGCTTCCGGTGCGTTACTAACAAAACGTTCATTGCTTAGCTTGCCGGAGATTTTTGCCAGTTCTTTTGACGCTTTCTCAAGCTGTTTGTTTAAACG
>NZ_CEZLMY010000023.1:15686-18521 GCF_983033635.1 Psychromonas sp.
CACTAATGCGGTGGCGGAAACGGGTGTTTCTTGCCCCTTTTCTACAACCGTTACACTTTCAAGCTTCGCCAGCGCGGCTAAGAATGCTTCGTTTTCACTGAAACGACGCTGATCATCACTTGATGCATTTTTAACTAATACATTAAGCGGCACTTTCGGGCTGATATCCATTTCACCACGGACATTCCGCACCGCAACAATGACTTGTTTAACCCATTCGAGATCTTGAACTGCTTGCTCGTCAACAAGTGCTTCATTATATTCAGGGTAAGCTTCGAGCATGATGGTATCACCACCTTGACCGGTAATACCTTTAACACGCTGCCAAATCTCTTCGGTCATAAATGGCATAATTGGATGGGCTAGACGTAATAGCGTTTCTAACACTGTGATTAGCGTATGGCGAGTGCCACGTTGCTGTGCTTCACTGCCTTTAAACAATATCGGTTTAGTTAACTCTAAATACCAACCACAGAATTGATCCCAAGTGAATTCGTATAAAATATTTGCAGCAATATCAAAACGGAAGGTATCCAATGCGTGACGGAACTCTTTGATAGTTGTTTGCAGTTGCCCTTGAATCCAACGATCTGCCAAACTTAATTGCATCTCTTGATTGTCGCTGAAACCACAATCGTGCTCTTCCGCGCTCATTAATACATAACGGCTGGCGTTCCATAGCTTATTACAGAAGTTACGGTAGCCTTCTAAACGGGTCATATCCCAGTTAATATCGCGACCTGTGGTAGCCATTGCCGCAAGCGTAAAGCGCAGTGCATCTGTGCCGTGCGCTTCAATGCCGTTGGCAAAGGTTTCGCGGGTATCTTTTTCTATTTTAGCCGCCAGTTGTGGCTGCATCATATTGCCGCAACGTTTTGTTACTAAACTTTCCAAGTCAATGCCGTCGATCATATCCAGCGGATCAAGCACATTACCTTTCGATTTTGACATCTTATCGCCATGCTCATCACGAATAAGGCCGGTAAAATAAACTTTTTTAAACGGCACTTGTGGTTTGCCGTTTTCATCTTTCATAAAGTGCATGGTCATCATGATCATGCGCGCAACCCAGAAGAAGATGATATCAAAACCGGTAACCAAGACATCGGTCGAGTGGAAGGTTTTTAGATCCAGCGTTTTTTCTGGCCAGCCAAGGGTAGAGAATGTCCATAGACCCGACGAGAACCAGGTATCTAAGACATCGTCATCTTGACTTAGCAGCACATCATCGCCTAAATCATGTTTAGCACGTACTTCCGCTTCATCACGACCGACATAAACTTTTCCCGCTTGATCGTACCAGGCTGGGATGCGATGTCCCCACCAAAGCTGACGCGATACACACCAATCTTGGACGTCGTTCATCCAAGAGTTATACATGTTTTTATACTGTTTTGGCACAAACTCGATATCGCCATTGTCAACCGCTTCATTGGCTACTTTAGCCAAAGGTGCTACACGAACATACCATTGATCGGTCAGCATCGGCTCAATAACCACACCACCACGGTCGCCATAAGGTACTGTTAAATCATGTGCTTTGATTTCATCTAATAAACCTAATTCTTCAAGTGAGTTGACAACCAGTTTGCGTGCATCTTCACGTGTTAGCCCTTGAAATTGCTCAGGAAGCTCTGCTGTATAAACATCACTTTTTTCACCATTGCTATTAAATACTTCAGACTCATTGCGGATACAAGCATCAAAGGTTAATACATTGATCATTGGCAATTTGTTACGTTTACCGACTTCGTAATCGTTAAAGTCATGAGCCGGGGTGATTTTTACGCAACCCGTGCCTTTTTCCATATCGGCATGATCATCGCCAATTACAGCAATGCGGCGATTAACAAGCGGTAAAATAATCTCTTTACCGATTAGATCTTTATAGCGCGGATCTTCAGGGTTCACAGCAACGGCGGTATCACCGAGCATGGTTTCTGGGCGAGTTGTGGCAACCACTAAATAATCTTTGCCGTCGGCTGTTTTTACGCCATCAGCTAATGGGTAACGGAAGTGCCACATAGAGCCTTTTAGGTCTTTGTTTTCAACTTCTAAGTCTGAAATTGCCGTATGTAGTTTAGGATCCCAGTTAACCAGACGCTTACCACGGTAGATAAGATCATCATTGTAAAGGTTAACAAATACCTCTTTAACGGCGTGAGAAAGGCCTTCATCCATAGTAAAGCGTTCACGATCCCAATCAACTGATGTGCCTAAACGGCGCATCTGTTGTGAGATATTACCACCCGATTCCGCTTTCCAATCCCAAATTTTATCGATAAAGGTTTCCCGGCCAAGCTCTTTACGGGTTTGTCCTGTTTCAGCGAAAAGTTTACGTTCAACAACCATTTGTGTGGCGATGCCCGCATGGTCTGTGCCCATTTGCCAGAGGGTGTTTTTGCCTTGCATACGTTGATAACGAATCAGTGTGTCCATAATGGTATCTTGGAAAGCATGCCCCATGTGCAGGCTACCCGTAACATTTGGCGGTGGGATCATGACGCAGTAACTCTCTTCACTGGTATCGCCATGCGGTTTGAAATAACCTTTCTCTTCCCAGTTTTGGTAGTTTTTTTGCTCAATAGCACTTGGGTTGTATGTCTTTTCCATTTTCTAATCTTCTGTGTTGTTGGTTGACTCAACAGTGTCTGCATTTTCAACTGTTTGAGTGGAAAGTGTCAGCCCCATCTTTTTATAGGTGCTGTAACGTGTTCGTGCTGCAATTTTTAGTGGCTCCGCAAACGGAACAAAATCGATAATTTGTTGGAAATTGATCGCAAAATCAGGCACGTTAGTGCTTAAATTAATTAAAATCTGGCGAGGATGTGTCGG
>NZ_CEZLMY010000023.1:18531-38056 GCF_983033635.1 Psychromonas sp.
GCTGATTTCAACAGGCGTGCCGTAACGAGGTCCTTCACCGAGCAAGTTATGCGGTACAAAACTGTCACCATCAAACTGCCATAAATATTCATCTACCGAAAAAGCATCTTGCTGATTGTCGGTATAAATAAATACTTTCCTATTTTGTAAATAATAAAATGCAGCAATAGAGCAAGCTTGAGCAAAGTGGCTGCTCAAGCTTCGAGTATCTGATTCCTGCTCTTCAGGAAAAATATAAAAAACAACCTGACTCATTATTTAACTGTTTGCTTCTGTTGTTTCATTTTCACTACGGTTAATCAAAAACTGTGTTAATAATGAAACAGGACGACCGGTAGCCCCTTTGTTTGTTCCTGATTTCCAAGCGGTACCTGCCACATCTAAATGCGCCCAATTGTAATTTTTAGTAAAGCGAGAAAGAAAACAAGCCGCTGTGATTGTGCCGGCAGGGCGACCGCCAATATTGGCCATATCAGCAAATGGGCTATCAAGTTGTTTTTGGAATTCATCATCCATTGGCAGTTGCCATGCTTTATCGCCAGACTGATTTGAAGCATTTAACAATTCATGTGCAAGCCCTTTATGCGGAGTCATTAAGCCGCTGATATTATGACCTAATGCCATAATACATGCGCCAGTTAAGGTGGCGATATCAACAACACATTCAGGTTCAAAGCGCTCTACGTAAGTCAGTACGTCACATAACACCAAACGGCCTTCAGCATCTGTATTTAATACTTCCACCGTTTGTCCTGACATAGTCGTTAAAATATCACCAGGGCGATAAGCGTTACCTGCCGGCATGTTTTCAGCACCCGCTAAAATACCAATCACGTTAATTGGCAGATTAAGTTTTGCCAGCGCTTTCATTGCCCCATAAACACTGGCTGCACCGCCCATATCATACTTCATCTCATCCATGCCTGCGCCCGGTTTTAATGAGATACCACCTGAGTCAAAGGTCAGGCCTTTACCGACCAGTACAATGGGCTTTTGATCGCTTGAAGCGCCGTTGTAATGCATTAACGACATATAAGCGGGGTGATCTGAACCTTTAGCTACAGCTAAATAACTGTCCATTTTTAACTCAGCCATCTGCTCTGTATCGACAATTTCAGTGCTTATTTTTTCAAAACGCGTGTCGAGGGCTTGTGCCTGCTCCGCTAAATAGAGCGGCGTACAGATATTCGGCGGCATATTTGCTAAGTCTTTACAGGCCTTAGCACCAGAAGCAACCGCTAAACCGTGTTGTAGTGCTAGCTCTGCGCGAGTTAACTCTTTGCGGCTTGGTACATTAAAAGTCAATTTACGCAGTGGGCGACGAGTATTCTCTTTATTAGTTTTGAATTGATCAAAGCTATATAACGAATCTTGCGCAGCTTCAACCGCTTGACGCACAGCCCAATAACTATCGCGACCTTTAATATGTAACTCAGAAAGAAAACAGATAGCCTCTAATGAGCCTGTATCGTTGAGCGTGGCAATCGTTTTTGCGATGATCTGCTTATATTGGGTTTCTGTGAGCTCTCGCTCTTTACCGCAACCTACCAGTAAAACACGCTCACTTAAGACATTTGGAACATGGTGTAAAAAGAGTACCTGGCCGACTTTACCTTCGATATCACCACGGCGTAACAGAGTACTTAAATACCCTTCACTAATTTCATCAAGCAGCTCACCTGCATGTGATAAGCGACGAGGTTCGAATACGCCAACAACAATACATGCACTGCGTTGCTTTTCTGGGTTACCACTTTTTACGAAAAATTCCATATCTATCCTTAATGCCGTGATTATATTGATATTAACTGCTATTTTTATAAAAATGCAGTTATTATAGAAGCTGGTGGATCTTTAAAATTCTTCTAAACGTATAAAAATAGCAATTTTACCGTATTTGTTTGCTTAATCCACTAAAAATAGCAGTTTTACAATCTTTCATAGAATCTTATTTTACACTGGAGAGCCGGGTGATACTTCTTCGTTATTTAATGGTGGAAACATTTAAAAGCCAGGTTGGTATCCTGTTTGTTTTGCTTCTTATTTTTGTCAGTCAAAAATTTATCGGAATTCTCGCGAAAGCGATTAATGGTGTTATCCCACCTGATTTGGTGATGACCCTACTTTACTTAAATCTGCCCACATTGGGTACTTTAATGTTACCTATCGGTTTTTATCTTGCAGTTTTGTTTGCCCATGGACGACTGCATAGTGAAAGTGAAATGGTGGCGATGACCTCATGTGGTTACAGCCCCAATAGCGTGCTTAAAGCTACGCTATTATTATCATTTTTTACTTTTATTTTTGCTTCCTTTAATAGTTTATACCTTGCTCCACTTGCTGAAGATGAGATGGTTGCAGTTATTGAAAATGCAGAATCAGACGCTGGAGCTGCAACCCTTATTGAAGGCCGTTTTCATAAAACCTCCGATAAAGGTGGTGTTGTTTACGTTGAAAAATATAGAGAAGGGCAACAGTTAGAAAAAGTGTTTGCCGCGCACTGGCCGAAAGAGCAAGATCGAGCTCCTTCAGTATTAACAGCCCTAACGGGCAAGGTGGAAGATAAAAAAGATGGTACTTGGCTTACCCTGTTTGATGGGCAGCGTTATGCGGGAAAGGTTGGACAATATGAATTCGATAATAGTGTATTTGATCGTTACGAAATACATATAGCAAACCGTGAAGTACAAAATAAAAAACGTGGTGTGGAAGCTCTGCCGACCGAACAATTATTCGGGGTAAGCAGTGCAAAACATCAAGCGGAGTTACAGTGGCGTATCGCTATTCCTCTGTCAATTTTACTGCTGACATTTATGGCGGTGCCATTAGCAAAAGTAAATCCTCGGCAAGGTAGATATTCAAAATTACTGCCTGCCTTGGCACTCTACTTAACATACTTTTTATTGCTCAGTACGGCAAAAAGCCTTATTGAAGAGGGCACCTTGCCTGTATTAAGTATTTGGGTGGTGCAGATTGTCTTCTTTATCACAGGTGTTATTTTGCATCTGCAAAGTTTAGGTAAATTTGTCAAAATTGGTTTACGTAAAGCGAAGTCTGTTAAGCCGGCTCAGTAACAGTATTTAACACGGAATTACGATTATGGGTATTTTAGACCGCTATATAGGTAAAACGATTTTGGCCTCAACTTTTTTAAGTCTGTTTGTTTTGACCGGCTTAAGCGGCATTATCAAGTTTGTTGAGCAGATGAAAGGTGTAGGACACGGCAGTTACGATGTTTGGGCTGTGGCCTACTTTGTTGTACTTAAAATGCCGGTAGAAATTGCAGTGTTTTTTCCGATGGCAGCTTTAATTGGTGCTTTAATTGGCTTAGGCAGCTTAGCGAGTAGCAGTGAACTCGTGGTGATGCAGGCAGCGGGAATATCAAAACTACGTATCGCAGGTGCGGTATTAAAAACGGCTGTGCCGATGGTCTTAGTGGTGATGGTACTCGGGGAGTTTGTTGCTCCGAAAACAGATAAAGAAGCCTACTCGATGCGAGAACAGGCGAGGCGTGGTCAGCAGGTCGTAAGCAATAAATACGGTGTTTGGGTAAAAGATGCTAATTCATTTGTCAGTATTGGGCGTATGAACAGCAAAGCTGAACTGTTTAATGTACAGCTGTATTTTTTTGATAAAAAGATGCAACTTGATCGTGCCGTAGTCGCACAAAAAGCAGTTTATCAACAAGGCTCTTGGTTATTACAAAATACTAGCAGAACATTTTTTAGCGCGGATAAAACAGAAACAGAAAAACTGCCAAAATTTGTCTGGAAAACCGAACTGACTCCGAAAAAGTTAGAAGTGATATTAAGCGATCCTGAAAAAATGTCGATGCGTGATATTTATAACTATATCACCTACCTTGAAAGCAATGAGCAGGATGCCAGTCGATATTGGCTGACTTTTTGGCGTAAAGCGGTATTACCCTTTACCATTGTCGTAATGATGTTACTTTCCGTTTCTTTTATCTTTGGCGGTCTGCGTACTGTTACTATGGGGACTCGATTGATCTTTGGTATCGGCAGTGGTTTTATCTTCCATGTATCAGGTGAATTGTTTGGACCTTTCAGCCTGGTTTTTGACTTACCACCCGTGTTGGGAGCGTTATTACCCAGTTTGCTCGTATTAGGCATTGCTATGTATTTATTGAAGCGGCAAAGTTAGATCGCCAATAAACAAAAATGCCACGTACTCTTATATCAAGGTAATGTGGCATTTTTTATGTGGTTTATAGCATGTTAGCATGGATAGATTACTTTTTATCCTGTTCCATAAAAGCCAAGCCTTTAAACCCTTTCCAACTGCTTAACTCTTTTGTAAGTACAACCACTTCACATTCAGCCCATAAATCCTGAAATGCATTCGTATTTTTAAACAGTGCTGAAATATTACCCAGACCAAAAGCCGATGTTGCCATACGAATTAAAGATTGCGTAAAGCTGATATTGCTACCATCACTGTTTTGCACACGCAAACGCCATGCTTTCATGCCAATGGTTTGTCCAGCTTTGCTCCAAAAGTAGCCGTAAAAAGCGATAATAACTGCAGCTAAATAACCCGCAAAAATCAGGTTGTTTGCCAAATAATCAGCAATATCTTTATAAGCATCGAGGTTAATGATGCCCATTTTATTGCTAATAATAACGACCAAAACAGCAAAAATAGTTGCCAACATCAGCAGTGCAGTAATAGCAAAAAGATCGTAAATATATGCGCCTAAACGCTTTAAAAAGTTGGCGCGCGGACAGCTTTGATATTGTTCCTGTAAGGTTGGTTTATTACTTTTTTTGGGGTTACGTTTGGCCATGATAGTTCCTTAAAAGTGTGAGAAGTCAGTGTAACAAAAGCAAAAACCGTTGGCATTTATTATTCGAAATAGGCTTTGCTTAAAGCAACTTGTAGTCATTTATATGAGCAAGTTAACAGCACTTTATAATAAATTGTTGTCTTTTTGAGCGGTTGACGATTTAGCTTGTGAAAAGCCTTGTCAGAAAAGAATGGCTAGGTATAATCATTTTGTCTTATCAGTCATATATAGTCTTTTAAGATCAAAAATTAGCCGCTGTGATGAAATTGGTATACATAGGGGATTCAAAATCCCCCGTCGAAAGACGTGTCGGTTCGAGTCCGACCAGCGGCACCAATTTAAAAAAACAGACTTAACAGTCTGTTTTTTTTCGCCTAGAATTTATTAACACTCTTTTTTAGCTAGGTTTCTTCTCTGCATGTTCAAAATAAAGATATAAGTGCTGAACAGATAATTGAAGCTATCAATGCTTATCCTACAATGCGGTAAGCGCAAGTTTTCGTTAATATGAGCGCAAGCAGCTTTAAAAGAAGATGCAATGCGATTGCTGTTTATCATCCTAATCAAGGCGGTAAAAATGCAAAATACCCAGTTAGAGGGAAACATAGCCGCATCAATTTAACTGAAATAATTGCAGGCAAGCACCCTTATTACCAAACTGACAAACTGCGTCGCAGGTTAATTTCTGAGGGTGTTAAAAAACATGAATGCGAGATATGTGGGATAAAGGAGTGGTTAGGTCAAAAGGTGCCAGTTGTACTTGATCATATAGATGGAAATAACAGTAATCATGTACTTAATAACCTAAGAATCATTTGCCGCAATTGTGATGGAAACCTTGAAAATTTGCGGATCGAAATAAAGGTTAATTCTAAAATAATTTTTATGAGGATTCAAAATCCGTTTTCTTCGCAGGTGACGCTTCAACTCTCTATTCCAAGATAGCGGTCACCATACTTTAAGCCCTTGCTTATGCAGTGATTTTTTGTATCTAGTGCTTAGTAAATTCCTTTTTCATAATAACTGCCTGTCCATATCCCGTACGTAATTCAATCTCAGGCTTTGCAATATCTGCAATTGTTAAAGCTAGTACTTTTCCTTTTTTCTTCTGTCTGTTTGTTGCTGGCTTGTTTCACTGTCACTTTAGCGCTCGGCTGTGCATAACTCTCGTCAATCTGGAAGTGCGCAAGTATTTTTTAGCGTTCTCAAAGAGTGTTTGTTGTGTGTTAAAAGAAAGCAACAGATTTTGTTATTGACCCAATAAAGACAAGGCAATTGTTCATATAATAGTAATTGTTTATATATTATGCTAACTCATACTTTCAGTGCGGAACGAGAAGTGTACTAACTTCGATCGATAAAGCAGCAAAATATCACTGTTTAGCAGATGCGGGACATAAACAGTAAGTATTTCTTATCGTTCTCAATGTGAGTTTGTTGCACGCCAAAGGGGAGCAACAGATTTTGTTAGTGACCGTGGTAATAGCAATGGTAATTGTTCATATATTGCTCTAACTCACACTTCTTGCGCAGAACAATAAATAAACTAATCCCGATCAATAAACCAATAAAGTGTCAGCGGGTAACAAATGCTGCACATAATCATGGTTTATTTCAGTGGAATTAAAATCATTTTAGGCTGATGTCCAGGACTATATCAAAAGTTACTAACATCCCATAAATACGTTTTAATCCCATGCCAATCAATTAGATAGCCTCTCTGATAAGCAGTTAAGTGGCATCGGTTTTAAATTAGTACATTGATGTGCTTTGTTGTGACAAATGAGGGTGCACTCTTAAACCATCATAAGTTTGTAAATAGATAAAAGGGATTTTTAAAATGAAGAAAATACTAATCGCGTTGTTCGGCCTCAGTTTATCCATCGGGGCAAACGCAGCCTGTTTAAAACATCTGGAGAAAGGTGCGCCCAGCGCAAGTGATCAACAGTTATGTCGAGCAGGTTATGCAGTTGGCTATAATTATCAAAATAAGGTTGCGGATTGGGTTGCTTATCATATTACCCGCGATAGCGTAAATGCCTTCTTTGAGCGTTCAAATAACTTCAAAACAGACTATGAACTGCCAGCGGCTAATCGTGCAGTAAGTGGCGATTATACCAAAACCGGTTATGACCGTGGTCATCTGGCTCCATCTGGCACTATGGATTTCAGCGAAGAAGCGATGAAGGAAAGTTTCCTGATGTCGAACATGGCACCGCAACTGCCTGGCTTTAATCGCGGCGGCTGGAAAGGATTGGAAGAGAAAGTACGTCAATGGGCCAATGACTATGACGAGTTATATGTCGTTAGCGGTCCTATCTGGGACGGTAATGAAACTTATATTGGTAACGGAGTCTATATTCCTAACTCTTTCTACAAGGTTATTCTTGACCCTTACTACAATGATGCAATTGCTTTTATCATGCCGCACAGAAAAGTATCGACTTCAGAATTGCCAGGTTTTATAACCACTGTTGATGAAGTTGAAAGTCTGACTAATCTTGATTTCTTCAGCGAACTGCCTGACAGCACCGAAAACAGTATTGAAGCTGTCGAGTGGGAAATGTGGTAATTAGTTAAAAAGCCGCCTCCTCTGGAGGTGGCTAAGGCTTGCCTTTTACAAGGCAAGCAAGCTGTATAAGATGGGCTGCACTTTTTATTTAAAATAAAAGTGTTATAGAACGAAAATAGATGTGAATCATAGTAATTGCTGTATTGCTGTCTCATTCTGAAAATACTGATACAGCGGCCTGCCAATTTTGTAAAAAATAACGCTATAGAGCATGATAATGAATGACATTGAAAATAGCTTGTTGCCAGCAGTGACTGTCAACAACGGGATTGTTACCACTTGTAATGATACATTTACAGAGCTGATTGGTTTTAGCCCGCTTGAAATTATTGGTACTCGCTTAGAAGATAAATTATCTATAGTAGCTGATATTGAGGAAGATAAATTTACGCTTAAACAGCTATTTTCAGGTGTAAGTTCAAGCGAACTTGGTATGTTTACTATGGGGACGATAAAAGATAAGTGTCATTATGCCTTACCCGTTAAAGTGCATTGCCATTATGCTCAAGGTGGCGGCGACACATTTAGGTTGTGTTTTCGGGTTTTAGAAAATAAATCCAAAGATTGCATTACCGGTCTTCCTAATGGCGTAGCTATGAGAGCCAGAGTCATTCATCACCTTCAAAATCCAGCTGTTTCGGTAAGTAGTTTGGGGCTGATTATTTTAAGTGTCGATAATTTTTCAACCATTAATTTTCGATATGGCTTTGAAGTTGGTGATGATTATTTATCTGTATTGGGTAAAACGCTGCAAGCAGTGGCCCAAGGTGTCGGTTTCGTGGTGCGTTATGCTAATGCGAAATTTGGGATATTAGTGGAAGATTATAATGGCTTATCCTCGCAACAATTCAGTGCGCATATCGCTCAGTTCTGCCATACACTGTGTCAAACAGTAGCGAAACCCTTGATACTCGATAATAATCTTAAGATTAGTAAGTATTTTAGCATAGGGGTAAGTGCGCAAAGGTCATTTTATGATAGTTATTTTGCCATGGAAATAGCGACTGAAACGGCAATGCTTGAAGCAAAAAAACACAGCGTTACAAAATACTGCTTAGCAACAACTCAAACAACAGATGATTTACTGACCAATAAACTTATTATTGATGAATTTCCTCGTGCGATAGAGCTGCATCAGATAAATATACATTATCAACCTCAGTATGAATTTAGCAGTGGCAAGCTGATTGGCTTAGAAGCACTGTCGCGCTGGTGCCATAAGGAGTTAGGCAATGTTTCTCCTGATGTGTTTGTCGGTGTTGCCGAAGATATAGGTTTACATTTTGAGTTTGATTTATGGGTATTTACTCAAGTCTGTTGTCAAATAGTTGAATGGCAGGCACTGGGAATTGAACCGCCTCGAGTCGCTATTAATATCTCATTTAAAACATTGGAAATGGCGATATTTATTTCTCGTATAAGCGATGTTATCAAGCAGACAAACTGCCCGACAAGGCTAATTGAAATTGAAGTTACTGAAACAGCTTCCATTAATAATATAAAAACGCTGGGCGATAATATTCTTGAGGTGAAGAAACTGGGCATAAATATTGCGGTGGATGATTTTGGTTCAGGCTACTCTTCCTTAAGTCTTGTACGTACTTTCCATTTATCATTGAATAAATTGAAAATTGATCGAACTTTGATCCATAATATTTGTAATACGGCATTAGATCGGGAGTTTGCTAAACATATTATTGGCCTGGGCAAAGTACTACAAGTTAAGGTGCTAGTCGAAGGTGTTGAAACTCGAGAGCAGCATGATTTATTGAAGCAGCTTGGTTGTGATTATGCACAGGGTTATTATTTTGCTAAAGCGCTTTCAAAACAACAAACGGAGCAGTTAATTCGTCATGAATTGCTGCAAGATAATATAACTTCATATTAATGTTTAATGTAATATTCATTAGCAGTATCAAATCCCCATAAGCTAAAAAAGCCAATTTCCCTATCTATTGATAGTGAAATTGGCTTAATAATTTTTCTGCTTTATTAATCTAAAACAGCTCTATTTTACCAGTTATGGTGGTGATATATGGCGTTATAATAGAGGCGTTCATAATGTTTAGCTGAATTTGACCAGTAGAAATGAGAACGCATCCCTTGTGTTTTTAAGCGTTTCATCTCTTCAGGATGTTCTACATACAGGAGTAAGACACGGCGCATCAAGTTAAGTAATTGATTAGGATTGGTATCGTTGAAGACAAAACCATTTGCATTATCCGGCTCTTGATCATAATCCAAAACTGTATCTTTTAAGCCTCCCACCCCGCGAACAATCGGCAGTGTGCCATAGGCAAGACTGTATAGCTGATTTAACCCGCAAGGTTCAAAGATGGAAGGCATAATAAAGAAGTCGGCACCCGCTTCAATCATATGCGATAGTTTATTGCTATAAATATCGATAAACTTAAATTTATCAGGAAAATGGTTAGCAATCGCATTTAATTGCCCCGTAATAGCAGGATCGCCCGAACCGATAATCACAATCTGCAGGTTATGTTTTAACACTCGCTCTAACATCGGCAGCAGCAGGCCAAAGCCTTTTTGCTCGGTAAGCCGGCATATCATACCAAAAACAGGATTATCACTTTCAGGCAGGCCTACCTCTTTTTGTAACTCTCTTTTGCAAATCTCTTTACCACTGAGATCATCAGCGGAGAAGTTTGCGGGTATTAAGGTATCTGTTTCCGGGTTCCAATCATTATAATCACAACCATTTAAGATTCCTTCAAAATCATGAATTCGTTCAAGGAAATGGTGTGACATACCATGTGAACCTAAGGTGGTTAGCAGTTCACTAGCGTAGTTGGGACTTACTGTGTTGATTTTGTCACTGTAAGTTACCCCTACTTTTAAGTAGTTGATGTAACTGTAATTCTCCAAAACACGCTCATCCATACAGGAGCTAACTTCAGGAATCAGGTTGAGTTGAGATTTATCAAAGATGCCCTGATAACAAGCGTTGTGCGTCGTTAATACCGTTTTTGTGTGGGTAAAGCGGTAGTGATCGTGGTAACGGGTTTTCAACAGGTAAGGAATTAATCCTGTATGCCAGTCATTACAGTGAATAATATCAGGGGTGAAGTCTAATGCATCACACGCTTGCAGGGCGGCCAAGCTGAAAAATGCAAAACGTTCGCCATTATCCTGGTAAGCGTGATGATCTTCACCGTATAGCCCAGGTCTGTCAAAGTAGTGTGCGTTATCAATGGTTAAAACAGGAATGCCGTCTAAATGCAGCTCATGTACTTTAAATTGAATATCTGGGCGGGCGTGATCAGTATTTAATGTTAAGTTTAAACGATGTTGTGCATGTTCGCGATGATTGATGCTTCGGTAAAAAGGGGTGACAATTTTAACTTCGTGACCCAGATTACGCAGTTCAATCGGTAATGCTTTCGCGGCGTCTGCTAAACCACCCGTTTTTGAGAATCCTTCAACCTCTGCTGAAACGAAAAGAATCTTTAGTTTTCTATGATCCAATGGAATACTCCCTTGACAATTTTACCGTTATATATAGAAGTAAAAAGCCACAAATTATTGCGAGATATGAGGAAAAGCCACAAATTATTGCGGCTTATAATCATTAAGTTAAGTCTAGGTTAAAAGCCGATTTTAGCACCTTTAGGGATAACAACGATACCTTCATCTGAAACGGTAAAGCGTTTTTTATCATCCTCTAGATTAATACCAATTCGTACATTATCTGCAATTGATACATTCTTATCAATGATAACCTTACTTAGTCTGCAGTTTTTCCCGATTTTGGTATCACCTAATAAAACAGAATGAGAAATTGTAGAGTCTTGTTCAACAAAACAGTTAAAACCTAAAACGGACTTTTTAATTGTTGCCCCTTTGATAAAACAGCCATCGGAAATCTGTGATTTTCGGATTGTACAGTTAGAGTCATCACCATTTCTAAAGTGAGCAGCAGGCAGTGCAGGGTAGTGGGTATGCATTGGCCACTTGCGGTTGTATAAGGAAATCGGCGGTTCAGACTTAATTAAGTCCATATTCGCTTGCCAGTATGAATCAATATTACCTACATCGCGCCAGTAAGCTTCGCTTGTTTCCCCTGGAATTGTATTTTGCGTAAAGTCATAAACGAATACTTTACCTTGCGGATAAAGATAAGGAATAATGTCCTTACCGAAATCATGGCTTGAATCTTCCAATGCCGCATCTCGAATCAACTCTTTTTGCAGCTCTTTGGAGTTAAATACATAGTTACCCATTGAAGCTAAAACATGATCAGGATCCCCTGGAATTGTTTTTGCATCTTCAACTGCTGGTTTTTCAGCAAAACCAATCATACGCCCCTCTTCATCCACTTCGATAATACCGAAGTGGTAAGCTTGCTCTTTAGGTAGTTTGATCGCTGAAACCGTCAGTGTTGCGTCTTTTTCCTCGTGGTATGCAATTTTTTGGCGAATATCCATTTTATAAATATGATCACTGCCAAAGATGCAAATAAGCTCAGCATCATCAGATTCAATGAATTGCAAGTTTTGATAAATCGCATCAGCAGTGCCGCTATACCAATGTTTGCCCATACGCATTTGCGCAGGGATCGCATCGATAAAAGTATCAGTAATACTGCTTAATTCCCACGCTTCGGTAAGATGTTGATTGAGTGACTGAGATTTAAATTGTGTTAATACATAAATACGTAATAAGTCAGAATTTACAAAATTATTTAAGACACAATCGACTAATCGGTAACTGCCGCCAAATGGTACAGAAGGTTTAGTGCGAGATTGTGTTAAGGGGTAAAGACGCGAGCCTTCACCACCCGCTAAAATCATAGAGAGAACTTTTGCCATGTTAGAAACCTATTTCAGATAGAATACAAAATGTTTATTTAACAACTTCTGTTGTTAACGCTTTTGTTTTATTAATCGCTAAAGTCGTTTTTTTTAAAGCAACAGTTTTATCAGTCGCTAAAGCCGCTTTTTCAAAACCAACTTTACAGCCTTTGGCGATTACAACCACGCCATTCTCTGATACAGTAAACTTCTTACGATCTTCTTCCAGATTTTCCCCAATAACCGTTCCTGGCGCAATTTCTACATCTTTATCAAGAATAACTTTATTTAGACGTGCACCGCTGCCTATTTTGGCATTACCTAAGAAAATGGATTCTTTGATTACAGCACCCGTACAGATATGGCTACTGAAACCTAAAATAGAGTTTTCAATCTTTGCACCGTTAACATAAGATCCGGCACCAATCATAGATTTCGAAATATCACTAACCGAGTCAGCTTCGTCACGGAATGTCGCAGGCGGTAGCGGTGGGTGGTAGGTGTGCAAAGGCCAGTTTTTATTATAAAGAGAGAATGGTGCCTCATCTGCAAGCAGTTGCATATGCGCTTCCCAGTATGAATCGAGACTGCCTACATCACGCCAATAGGCCGTTTCTGGCTCCCCTGGGATATAGTTATCACTCAACTTGTAAACAAATACTTTCCCTTTCGGATAAAGTTTTGGAATGATGTCTTTACCAAAATCATGACTGGAGTTGCTATCGGCTGCATCATCATATAACTCTTTTAGTAGAGAATCAGATTTGAAAACATAGTTACCCATTGAGGCTAATACGTGTTTATCATCACCTGGAATGGTTTTTGCGTCCTCAACAGAAGGTTTTTCTGTAAAACCAATCATACGACCATCTTCATCTACTTCAATGATACCGAAGTGATAAGCCTGTTCTTTAACAACTCTGATTGCAGCAACGGTCAAAATTGCTTCTTTGGCTTTATGATGTTCAACCATTTGCTGGACATCCATTTTGTAGATGTGATCACTACCAAAAATGCAAACGTGATCCGGGGCATGTTTTTCGATAAATCGTGCATTTTGGTAAATCGCATCAGCAGTGCCTGAATACCAATTTTTATTCACACGTTGCTGTGCTGGAATTGCTTCAATGAATTGTTTTGCAATCCCTGATAAGCGCCATGCTTTACGTAAATGAATACTTAATGATTGAGATTTGAATTGTGTTAATACGTAAATTTTCATTAACTCGGCATTAACAAAATTATTTAATGCAAAATCAACAAGGCGGTAATTACCACCAAAGGGCACGGCTGGTTTAGTCCGTGTTTGTGTTAAAGGGAAAAGACGTGAGCCTTCTCCCCCTGCAAGAATCATAGCAAGAATTCCAGCCATAAATTTCTCCTGAAAAGGGGGATAAATATTATGTGTTTTTTTACATAATGCTTTTGCAATTATTCCTTTTGCAATCAATCCTTTTTACTAATATCCACACCACGAATAGTTAGCTTAGATAATTAGACCCTAACAAAAGATATAAACACATATAAGGGCGTAGTTTACTGTTTGTTGATGCATGTCAAAATTTTAAACTTATTGTTTTCTTGAGTTTTATGTAAAACCGGAAACGCTTTGTTAAGTAAAGGTTCATATTTTAAAAATTTATTTGCAACAATGGACAGTGTGCCTTTCTCTTTTAAAAATCTAGGTGATTGATTTATAAATGTTTCTGCGGCTACGTAATCGGTTTCTTTACCCGAGTGGAAAGGAGGGTTAGAAAGCAGAGTGTTATATTTTTTACTGACATCAGAAAAAACATTGGAGGGGAAAACATTACCTTTAAGTTTGTTTTTTATCAAAGATAGTTTTGCACTTTCTAATGCATAAGAGTTGATATCAATAAGATCTATTTCTAAATGAGGGTATTTCTTTTGAATGTAACAGGCTATAACACCTGCGCCACAGCCAAAATCAAGCACCGAGCCAGACATCTTTTCGGGTAAATTTTGCAATAATAACTCACTGCCTTTATCTAATTCCCCATAACTAAATACCCCTGGTAGCGAGCAGATCTGCAGCTCAATATTATTGATATTTATCGGGTAGGTTTTTATCCATGACGCTTGTTCAAAGGGGGGGACGCTTTTATTTAACTCACTATATAAAATGCTACAATGGCGGGCAGAGTCAATGGCATTGACTGATGTTGAATAAGGTTTTAATAACGTTCCTGCACTTTTAATACCACATTTTTTTTCGCCAACTAAAATAATAGCTGCACCCTGCTGTAAATGCGGGCTAAGGCTGGCCAGTAAATATTGCGTTTCCTGTTTTGCTTTCGGTAAAAAAATTAACAATAGATCGAATTTTTTTTCTCCTTGGTAATTAGCGGTGAAATATAGTTCAGAGGCGCTTAATTTATTAGACAAAGCGCTATAATAACGATAATCGCTAAAGCAGAAAGTGGTTGATTGAGCCAGTGTTTGTAAATGTATTGGGTAATCATCATCAATGTTTCCAGCAACTAACATATTTTTATTAGCAAAAAGAGACTCATTGCGTTGTAATAGCTGACTGGGATTTGAATATGTTTTGTTTGCGAGTGACATTATGTTTTCCTATGTTTAACATACACCTTTGCTTTGGTGTGGTTTTTTATCTGCGGCATATAATGGTCCATTATATGCCGACTCGTTCACAGATTAAAATATTTAGTAGTTAAGGGATTGAATGAAATTTACGGATAAATTTACTCTGACAACCATATCAGTTGTATTGACATGTATTGCATTAGTTTTGGTTGGCGGACTATTTAGTTTGCGTGCTTTGTCGCTTAAATATCATCAGCAACGTATGGACAGTATTATTAATGTTATTGAGCGTCAATTAGATAAAAATGTTGAAAAAAATCAATTTGATATGTGGTTGCCGGATCTGCTTGATGCATCGGGAGTTGTTCGTTTACAAATAAAGCGGCAAGACAAGGTGCTCTACCAGAATTATTATGAAAATCGTCATTTTTATCCAAACAACTTATTGTTACGCTATCAATACCGGTTAGAAAAATATCCGCATGTTACTTTAATGTTACAGACTCGCCAGCCCTATGATGATATTAATTTTTCAGTTGTGCCATTATTGGGCGTTTCATTGGCAATCTTGTTTAGCTTAGTGTTATTGGCCTTTGCAATACATTGGATTAAAAAGCAATTTAAAGGTGCAGAGTTACTGGAGAGAAGGGCTAAGTACCTTTTACAAAATAACCCGACAGCACGGACTGCACAGCCTGGTGAATGGCCGAAACTGGCAAGTGAAGCGTTGGATCTGTTATCTAATCAGATCGAACAAAGTAAAAAAGAGCGAAGTTATTTTGATGCTCATATTCGTGGGCAAGCTTTTTTAGATGAAACTACGGGGCTGGGAAATAGTTTAGCTTTTGAAAACCGTCTAGATGCGTTAGCAACAGATCAAAATATATTTTCGAGCGCTTTGTTACTTATAAATATTTCTGAATTAGATTCGATTACTGTTCAACTGGGAACAGATATCCGTGATCAAATGCTTCTCCAAATTACTGAGCTTTTAACTACATTTTCAATGCGTTATGACGATCAGTTTCATGGGCGAATTTCGAAATCAGAATTTGTTTTGATTATCCCGCAGATGTCTTATCAGGAAACGGAAGTCGTTGCCAAGCAATTAACCAAATTACTTTTTCAGTTACAGCTTCCCGAGTCTGTTTTAATTGATGAATTTTTTCATATCGGTGTTGTCAATTTCCATTATGGAGCCAAACCTCTGCTGATTATGGACGATTTAAACCGTGCGTTATTAGTTGCTGTACACCAGAAAGTAAGCGGTTGGTTTTTAGCTGATCAAGAAGAGCAACATACCAGCTTGTCAAAAGGCACCGTAAGGTGGCGCACATTACTTGAAAATGTTTTAGAAAATGATGGCGTATTACTTTATCAGCAGGAGGTTATCTGTCGAGATGGTCTCAATGAACTTTATTCTGAACTTTGGCCGCGTATTAAAGGGGAAGATCAAAAAATTATAGCCGCGGGCACTTTTTTGCCGATGGCTGAAAAGTGTGGATTACTGGAAAGTTTTGATCAAAAAATGTTAGATAAAGTGTTTCCGTTACTTGTTTCACGTGGCGAGTTAAGTCTGCCCATTGCTATAAATTTAAGTGCCCGCATTTTAATGGATAAAAGTAGCCAGCAAAAGCTTATCTATCAACTTATGCAACTACCTCGCCGATTACGTAATAACTTAGTGATTGAGGTTTCAGAGCACTTATTGGAAAAAAGTTATTTTTCACTTCGCTCTGCGTTAAATGCAATTCAGAAAATAGGTTGTAAAATTGCCATTGATAATGTTGGTAAATCAGTTGTTAATACCGAATACATAATTGATTATAATATTGACTATCTGAAACTCCATGCGAGTTTGGTACGTGATATTCATTTACGTAAAACGAATCAAATCGCTTTGCAAAGTTTAATGGCAAGCTGTTTAAATAGCCGGGCTAAAATCATTGCCGTTGCTGTTGAAAATAATGAAGAGTGGAAATGCCTGCTTAAACTTGGTGTTTCTGCCGCGCAGGGGACGTTTTTTTCAAGCGTACAACCTTTGTCGATATAACCCTTTTAGCTTATATGGGGGGATTATTCGCGCAATTTCCCCTACATTTTATGGTTTGCTTAATATATTTCATAAATATTAATAGAATCTGCGGGTTAATCACCTATTATTGACTGCCGAGTTGTCGTTTATTGAGAAAAATAAAACCAATATGTTTAAAACTCTTTTTTCTAAAAAATCACCAGCCCAAATTAGCCTGTTTTTAGGGATGAAGCGACTTGCTATCTGTTTATTAGAAGATGGCCGAATTCGTTTACTTGCTCAAGCAACTGTCTCATCCGATTCTCAGTGGCCAAAAGTGTTTGAATCATTCGTTAATGAGCACAAACTTCACAATTCTCAAGTGTCGGTTGTATTAAGTCGGGACTTTTACCAGACGTTTGATATTGAAAAACCAAAAGTTGAAGAAAATGAGTTAATGGCAAGCCTGCCTTTCGCCATAAAAGATCTGGTTTCCGAGAGCATTTTTGATTTGGTTGTTGATTATTACGATAGGCCTTTTCAGCAGCACAAGGGGAATCAAATAACTGCGGTGTGTGTTCCTAAACAGCGTATTCTCAGCATACGCGACATGGTTTTAAAATATGCCATGAAGCTTAAAGAGATCACTGTTGAAGAGTTAGCATTAACCCGCTTATTAGGTAATAGGGCAGAGGTAAATCTTTTACTTTCACAACAAAATAATGAATTAGTGTTAACCGTGGTGAAAGAGGGACAACTGTTTTTTTCACATCGTTTGCGCGGATTTAATGAGTTACTGGCACTGCCACTTAGTGATGTTGAAAATACGCTGTTAGATGGTTTGAGTTTAGAATTGCAGCGTGCACTTGATTATATTAATTCGCAACTACGCATTGCTTCAATTTCTCATCTGTATTTGGCGCTTGTTTGTCCTGATATTAACTTGTTAGCTGAAAAGTTAGGCAGTTATTTAGCAAAAAATGTAGTGCCGTTTGGCGAAAAAGATCAGTACGATTTTTCCAATATTCTTGCCTATGGCCTGTTAATGGAAGGTGAAGATAAATGAAAAAACAGATAAACCTTTATCAGCCAAGTTGTTATCCAAAACGTGAGAAAGTAACTTTTAAACAATTTCTTCTATTAACTGGGATTTGTTTGTTTTCAGTGCTTGTTTTACATCTTGTTTTAAATAAGCAATTTGCAAAAATACAACAGATGACACAACAGCAAAAAGCGTTATTAATGATAAAAGAGAGTGAATTGAGCGTGTTGGTCACTGAATTACAAAACAATCGTGCGCCTGAATCTAAAATTAGAGAGCAGCTTGCTCTGCAGGCCGAAGTTGATGCAAAGCAGCGTTTATTAGGCAGTTTAGCAGGTATTGAATTAGGTATTGTGGTGAGTTTTTCTGAATTAATGAGAGGTCTTTCGTTAGCGAATATGCGTACTATTAGTATTGATAACTTTTCGATAATTGAGGGGCGTTTAAATATATCAGGGCAAGCAAAACAGAGTGATTCAGTGCCGTTATGGTTAACCAAAATTCAAACAACTAAGGAGCTAGCTGGCATCGCTTTTGAAAAATTAAAAATATCAGATAACGCCAAAGGTTTCTCTTTTCAATTAAGTAATGATCTTGAAAATAAAACAGTTAAGGCGCAAGCACAATGAGTCGGCTTAACTTTACTGAAATTGAAAAATCTTTTAATAAGATGACTTTGCGTGAACGTATTATTATATTTGGCGCCGTGTTAATTTGTGTTTTTTCGATTACCTATTTTTGGATGCTAGATCCTGCGATGCTTAAACAGGCAAAAGCCCAGAAAACGTTGCAGTTGAGTTATCAGCAAGAAGATAAATTAAATAGCGAAATTGCAGAGATCACACTGCGTCTGCAAAAAGATCCGCTGCAAGAAATTAATAATCAAATCGCCTTTTCTTTGCAGACATTAGAGGCATTGGATAAACAGTTAGATGAAAAATTAGTAAAGTTTATTCACGCGCAAAAAATGCCAATCGCATTAACCAAAGTGCTTAGCAAAAGCCCTGGTGTTAAAGTTGAGTCATTAACCACATTACCTGTTCAAGCATTTAATTCATCGCAAGGTATTGCAGGCGGGGAGCCTGTAAAAAATCTGTTTTATAAACATACCTTAGAGATTCAATTGATTGGCGATTACAATGCCATTTATCAATATTTGCTAAACCTTGAAACCTTGCAGGAAAAGTTTTATTGGTTATCACTTAGTTATCAAGTAACGGATTATCCGCTTGCAAAGGTGACGATTCAGATTTACACCTTAAGCGATCAACAGGATTTAGTCAGTGGTTAAATATACTCTTTTATTTTGTTTAATAATTAGCGTTAATGTAATGGCAGATGTGGCGCAGTTAGCTGATCCGACCAAGCCTTTAAATTACAAAACTAAATCGCTTAAGAAAGAGTATCGTTCTGCGTTGCCTCAATTACAAAGCATATTGACTGAAGGTGAGCAGCGACGTGCTATTTTAAATAATAAATTATATAAAACAGGCCAATGGGTGAATGGATATCAAATAACCCATATTAAAAAAGATGTGGTGCTATTACGTTATAAAACCAAATCATACAAGTTAGCTTTATACCCAAAAAAAGAGCGCTTTATTAAATAAACGCCTTATTTGCGTTATGGAAAATACAAAAAATGAAAAAAATTCTTTCAATAAGTTGTTGTTTTTTATTCTTAACAGCTTGTCAGGCAACGAAAAAAAAC
>NZ_CEZLMY010000024.1:0-37829 GCF_983033635.1 Psychromonas sp.
GTTATACGGCGGTTCTCGCAAAGCTGTTGAAGATAGTATTCGTAATGGCCGTAATGGCGTTATGCCGCCTTGGGCTGATGTACTGGGCGAAGATAAAGTTCACCTGATTGCGGCATTTGTTTACTCCCTTTCACAAGAGAAATAAGCATAGCTAACAACGCTAAGTATTAAGTTTATTTAATAAAAAAGCCTCGTTTTCGAGGCTTTTTATATGCTAAGTTAATTCATTTATAAGGCTATTATGAAAAACAATAATAAAAAAGTATGGTTTAAACAATTCTGGCCTTGGTTTTTAATCATATTACCTCTAATAGCTGTTGTCGGAGGCATTACTACCGTGATTATCGCCACTAACAATAAACCAGAGATGGTAGTGGATGATTATTATGCAAAAGGTAAGGCGATAAACAGGGATTTAACGCTGCTTAAGAATGCGCAAAAACTCAATATTAAAGCGCTTGTTACACAAACTAATAACGAACTTATTATTAGCTTAAACGGCGTTAAGGATAACAGTTCAATTAACCTCTCTTTATTTCATTCTACATTAGCCAATCGGGATATTTCTTTATTACTTACAGCTGATGGCAATGGCGACTTTCACTTTGATGCGGATACAGATCTTACAGGTAAATGGCAACTGCGCATCGAACCCTTTGATAAAAGCTGGCGTTTACAAAAAACGGTCACCTTACCGACCAGCACTTTTCATTTGTAATGACAGAGCAAAAAAATTGCTTTCATTGCGGGGAGCCTAATCCAGAAAATAGCCACTACCGGGTAACGATTAATGGTCAATCTCAAACCATGTGCTGCCCTGGCTGTGAGGCAGTTGCGCAAACTATCGTTGATAGCGGTTTAACCTCCTATTATACGCACCGCAGCGAAAATGCAGAAAAAATGGCAGCGTTAGTTCCTGAGGAGCTAAAACAACTTGACCATTATGATATCAAGCAGATCCAGGAAGATTTTGTTCAACAAAATGAAAATAGCAATGAAATAACCCTGACGGTTGAGGGGATCACCTGTGCCGCTTGTGCTTGGTTAATCGAAAAACAGCTTCGTTTTATGCCTGGTTTGCTTTTTATTAATGTAAATACCACCCTGCATCGCGCCGTCATTAAGTGGGATAACCGACAACTCAAACTAAGTTTGATTTTAAAAGAGATCCAAAAGATAGGTTACAAGGCTTACCCTTTTCAAGTTAATAAACAGGAAGCCTTTTATACACAGCAGGCAAAATCATATCTGCGACGCTTAGGACTTGCAGGACTTGCGACCATGCAAGTTATGATGTTTGCAATCGCCCTGTATTCTGATTTTTTTTCCGGCATGGAAGAGGAGTTTATCCACTATTTCCGTTGGGTGAGTTTTATTTTAGCAACGCCAGTATTACTTTATAGCGCACAACCCTTTTATATCAATGCGTGGCGCAATATTCGCAATAAAACCTTAGGTATGGATATTCCTATTTCAATTGCCCTGCTAGGAGCCTACAGTGCATCAGGTTATGCCACTGTTGTTGGTCGTGGTGAGGTATATTTTGAATCTGTTTCCATGTTTACCTTTTTATTATTGCTTGGCAGATTATTAGAACTGCGCGCAAGACGTAAAGCCTCGGAAACTAGCAGCAATTTATTACGTCTGTTACCGTCGATGGCAACCTTAATTAAAGATATAAATAAACCACAGCTACAATCCGTAATTCCAGCAAAAACACTAAATATTGGTGAGATTATTTTAGTGAAAGCGGGCGAGACACTACCCGTTGATGGCACTATTATCAACGGGTTAAGTAATATTGAGGAGTCAATGTTAACCGGCGAACACCTGCCCGTTAAAAAAGATAAAAATGATCCTGTTTTTGCAGGTACGGTTAACATTACCAGCCCGCTAACAATTCGCGTTGAAAAACTCACAGACAACACTTTGATCGCAGATATTATTCATCTGCAGGATAGTGCCCAACTTAATAAACCACGCATCGAAATTGTTGCCGATATCGTCTCCCGTTATTTTGTTGCCGCTTTGCTTATTGTCGCATCACTAACTTATATAGGTTGGAGTGTTATTGCACCGGCTCAAGCATTTTGGATAACCCTTTCCGTATTAGTTGCCACCTGCCCTTGCGCTCTCTCTTTAGCAACCCCCACGGCATTAACCTGTGCTACCGCACAACTTAATAAACAAGGCATTCTAATTAAACAGCACCATGTATTAGAAACGCTTAATAAAATTAATCATATGGTATTTGATAAAACAGGTACTTTAAGCAAAGGCAATTTTTCACTGCTTAACACAACCGTTTATGGTGATTACTCAAAACAGCAGTGTATTGATTTTGCGTCACAATTAGAAAAAGTATCTGAACATCCAATTTCACTGGCGTTTCAAAAACTACAACAAAAAACAATAATCATAAATAATGTTTCCAATATACCCGCTCAAGGTTTACAGGGTGATTATAAACAGCAAACGTTAAAGCTAGGCCACGCACAGTTTTGTGCAATAGATAAGCCTATTGACAGTAAAGAGCTGCTCATTTGCCTGACCCTAGATAATCAATTATTAGCAACCTTTGAATTAGGCGATGAGTTACGAGACAGTGCTTCAGCTATTGTTAACTACTGCTCGACTAAAAAAATCAAAACCACCCTGCTAACGGGTGATATTTCGGCTAAAAGTGAAGAAGTATGTGACTTACTGAAAATCGACCATTTAATTAAAGGCGTTACACCTGAAGGTAAACTTCGACATCTACAACAACTGCAAATTGAAGATAAAGTGTTAATGGTCGGTGATGGAATTAATGATGCCCCCGTCTTAGCCGGCGCCCATGTTTCTGTTGCATTAGCAAGCGGCAGCGATATTGCCAAAAATAGTGCAGATGTTATTTTATTAGGGGAAGATTTAAATAAACTTAAAGTACTTAAGCAAACAGCGCAAAAAACTACGGCTATTATTAAACAAAATCTTGGCTGGGCAATCGGATATAATCTCATTATTGTTCCGCTTGCCATTATGGGGCACGTTCCCCCTTATATTGCGGTAATAGGTATGTCTTTCAGTTCACTGATCGTTGTTAGTAACTCACTGCGATTATTAAAATAGAAGCGCTCTATTATTCATCATTTAACAAGGTTGCTAAAATGAGTATCATTTATGTGTTAATTCCAATCGCAATGATCTTTGTCACAATCGCGGTAATAGTCTTTTTCTGGGCGGTAAAATCAAATCAATTTGATGATTTAGACAGAGAAGGTATTAATATTTTATTCGATGAAGAGCCCGCAACTGACGCTGAAAACAATAATAATGCACAGAAAAGTACTCCAGAAAAAGCAGATTCGGTAACTGATCATGCTAAGCAATGATTTTATCGCAGCACTGCTAATAGGTTTACTCGGAGCGGGGCATTGTTTAGGTATGTGCTCAGGAATTGCCAGTGCGATCACCTTTTCGGTAAAAGCGGATCAAAGTAAATTATCTTCACTGCTCTCATTATTATTGTACAACTTAGGAAGGGTAAGTAGTTACTCTATTGCAGGCGCTCTGTTTGCAGGCAGTAGTAGCGCACTGATACTCTTTTTCGGCGGGAAAGAGGCATTAATTTATCTGCGTTTGCTGGCGGCAATTTTAATGCTGCTCTTAGCACTATATATTTCCCGTATTTGGTTGGGATTATTAAAACTTGAGCAGGCGGGTCAGTTAATCTGGAAATTTATAAAACCAATTGCGCAACTTTTTATTCCCTTAAAACACCCTGTATACGCTTTCCCTTTAGGTTTTTTATGGGGCTGGTTACCCTGTGGGCTAGTTTATTCAACATTATCCTGGGCCGCCAGCAGCGGCAGTGCCAGCAGCGGTTTTATTATTATGCTCGGATTTGGTTTAGGCACCCTGCCGGCCATGCTCAGCGTCGGATCGCTTAGCCAACAACTAAAATATTATTTAAACCACCACTACTTTAGATATGGCAGTGGCTTACTGCTAGCAACCTTTGCTATTCACACCTTTTATATCGCACTCGTTCAATTATATTAATGACAAATAATTTTATTTGTGATGGTCTCTTTTGTAGATAATTTACCGCTTAGCACACAATTTTAACCGTAAAATGCCGGAGAACTACACAAATCATTGGAAAGTGTTCAAAGCGACTTTAATTAGTGTTAATATTGATTTAAGTCAAAAAGGAAAATAAAAGAACTATGGAAAAAAGTAATACAAATCGTATTCAAACGGGTGGTTGTGCCATTCGTTGCCAAGACTGTAGCATTAATCAGTTATGTATTCCTTACTCTCTAAATGAAACCGAATTAGATCGTTTAGATAATATTATTGAGCGTAAAAAACCGATTCAAAAAGGTCAGGAAATATTTAAAGCTGGGCAAGAGATGAAATGTCTTTATGCCATTCGCTCTGGCACGCTTAAATCATACACAATCACAGAACAAGGTGATGAACAGATCACCGCTTTTCATCTTGCAGGTGATTTGGTCGGTTTTGATGGTATTAACTCAGGAACACACCCAAGTTTTGCCCAAGCACTTGAAACGGCAATGATTTGTGAAATTCCTTACGATACACTTGATAATCTTTCGACAAGTATGCCGAAGCTGAGACAACAAATTTTACGTTTGATGAGCGCAGAAATTGTTGGAGATCAAAATATGATTTTGCTGCTGTCAAAGAAAAATGCAGAAGAGCGCCTCGCATCCTTTATCCATAATCTATCAATGCGTTTTGCCACGCGCGGTTTCTCCCCTAGAGAGTTTCGTTTATCAATGACTCGTGGTGATATTGGCAACTATTTAGGCCTAACCGTTGAGACAATTAGTCGTCTTTTAGGACGCTTCCAAAAAAATGAGATGATTGCGGTAAAAGGCAAATATATCAGCATTTTAGATGAAGTAATGCTTGCAGAACTCGCTGGTGAAAAGAAAAAAGATTGATATAAGCCGCTGTTCTGACACTCTCCTCAATTAAATCGCCTTTTCGTGACGGGAAAGGCTATCGATTTTAAGCCATCTGATCTAAATTATAAGTATCTTCTTTTTCTCTATTAGAGGCCTACTATGCTTAAATACCGGAATATTTTAGTTTTTATCGATCCAACCCAAGAGTCTCAACCAGCCCTTGCACGAGCTGTTCATATTGCCGAAAAAGAAAAAGAGGCAAAAATCACCCTGTTTTTGTGCTGTTACGATCTTAGTTATGAAATGACCTCACTAAGCTCAAGCGATGAGCGTCAGGCAATGCAAAGCATCGTTATTAAAGAAAATCGGGATTGGTTAGAAGCCTTAGCCTTACCTTACCAAGAAAAGGGCTTAAAGATTAACACTCAAGTTATCTGGCACAATCGACCATTCCAGGCAGCCATTATTGAAGTTTTAAAAAATGAACATGATTTAGTAGTTAAATCAACTCACCAACATTCCAAATTAAGTGCTATTTTATTTACCCCTAGCGATTGGAATTTATTAAGAAAATGTCCCGTGCCAGTATTGTTAGTTAAACACCACCAGTGGCCAGAAAATGGTAATATTCTTTGCGCTATTGACTGCAAAAGTATTCAAGACGAAGAGCATCATCAACTTAATCAGCAAATTTTAAGTGAAGCAAAAACAATGGCTGAGATAGTAGACGCAAATATTCATATCGTTAACGCTTATCCCAGCCCTCCAATGAATATTATGCTGGAATTACCCGAGTTTGATCCCATAAATTATGAAGATGGTTTAAAAAAATTCCACCAGAAAACGTTAAATGAATACGCTCAAACTTATGAAATTCCAGAGCAGAAAACTCATCTAATGCAAGGTTTACCTGAAGATGTGATCAGTGACGTTGCCCAAGAAATCGATGCGGAGCTGGTTATTCTAGGCACTGTCGGTCGCTCTGGTTTAAGCGCAACTTTATTAGGACATACAGCAGAGCAAGTGATAGACAGCTTAAACTGCGACTTACTCGCTTTAAAACCACAAGGTTTTATAAGCCCCATTAAGCTATAAGAGATATTTATGAATCGATTAGTCGCGGGCGATAAAGCCCCATTATTCACGCTTCAAGATAACCAAGGTAATAACGTATCATTAGCGGACTTAGCTGGTAAAAAAGTATTAGTATATTTTTATCCCAAAGCATTAACACCTGGTTGTATTACCCAGGCATGTGGTCTGCGTGATGTAAAAGCTGAGCTTGAAGCATTAAATACTGTTGTTTACGGTATCAGCCCAGATCCTGTAAAAAAACTGGCACTCTTTGTGGAGAAAAAAGAGCTTAATTTCCCATTACTGTCAGATGAAAATCATGCGGTTGCGGATGCATTTGGTGTCTGGGGAGAAAAGAAATTTATGGGCAAAACCTATGATGGCATTCATCGCATCAGCTTTCTAGTCAATGAGCAAGGCACGGTTGAAAAGGTGTTTGATAAATTTAAAACTAAAGATCATCATCAAGTGATTTTAGACTATCTGCAAAACTAAACTGCAATTTAGCTAAAAAGGGCTTTACGCCCTTTTTGGCTATCGTAGCCCTAATTACTCTCTTCTATATTGTCTAACTGTTCACGGTTCGGCCAAGCGTTTAATACCGCTTTCACTAACGTTGCCAGTGGAATGGCAAAAAACACCCCCCAAAAGCCCCACATTCCACCAAATATAAGCACAGACATAATGATTATAACCGGATGCAAATTAACCGCTTCAGAAAACAAAATGGGAACAATTAAGTTACCATCAAGCGCTTGGATAATAATGTAGGCCACCATCAGGTATGCAAAATCCGGAGATATCCCCCACTGAAACAGCGCAACAACAGCTACAGGTACGGTAACAGCCGCCGCTCCAATATAAGGAATTAACACCGATAAAGCGACTAACATAGCCAACAGTGCGGAATAACGTAACTCCATAAAAAAGAAGGTGAAATAAGTAACAACCCCGACTATCAGAATTTCAATCACCTTGCCGCGAATATAGTTCATAATCTGTCCGTTCATCTCAATCCAAACCTGATCCGCTAATTTTCGGTTTCTCGGTAAAAATTGTACAAAACTATTGATTAAAAATGCTTTATCTTTGAGCATAAAAATCATCATTAAAGGTACTAAAATCGCGTAAACAATTAATGCGGCAATATTTAACAATGAAGCAAAGGATTGTGATAATAAAAAACCGCCGCTATCTAACAAATAAGATCGTAGATTTTCTACTATATGGGTAATAGTGACCGGATCGATAGCCTCCGGATACTGACTGGGCAGTGTTAGCACGTAATCCTGTATCTGGTTAAACATCGCCGGCAAGTCACGAATTAATGCTGCCCCCTGTCTAAATACGGTCGGTAAGACACCGAGAAAAGCGAATACAGCTAAAGATAAAAAAAGTAGCATGACAATAAATGTCGCAACAGTCCGGTTTATTTTACAGCGAACTAAATAATTAACAGGCCAATCAAGTAGATATGCCAGTACTAATGCAACAAACAGCGGTACTAAAATATTTCCAAAAAAATAAAAAACTAAAAAAGCTGCAATTAGCAGTAAAAAAAGCGCGCTTAAATTAGGATCTGCAAAACGATGCCGATACCAATCAGTTAATTGTCCAAACATAAATTCTTTTACCCTTTGTTATTATTTGAGTTGCATATGTAGTGAAACATTATTATCCAGCACACTAGTTGAATAATCATATCCCTTTTTATCAAGGTACAACATAATATCCTGCATCGCCTGCTCATTTGAAAAAAGTACACAAAGTCGACTGATTTTCGATTTTTCTGCAATATCATTTTGTAATAAATAACGTTTTAATATCACTAATGCCATTGGACACTGTTTTGTGCGTAAATCTATAATTTCCATCGACTTCTATTTTAAATAAAAGGAGTAGATTATCATCTTTGTATAGATATAAGACAATCATCACTTGCAATAAATTGAAGCTTGTTTATGATTTTATTCTGTTTTCTATTATTCCTTTGGTGATGAGTGGTTACTGTGCTTAACAAATCCCTGATTATTTCACTCTATTTTTTCTTTCTATTGTTCTCAAATATTGCAAATTCAACGAATACGCTTCCTGATATTGGTACGGTTGGCGCCGGGGCACTGACAATTGAAAAAGAAAAAGAGTATGGCTGGGCATTTCGTTTAATGGCAAATCAAGCTCTTCCTATTATTCATGATCCTATCCTTAACCATTATATAAATGAGCTCGGTCAGAATCTTGTCGGTCATGCAGACTCGGTTAAGCTGCCATTTAATTTCTTTCTTATTGAAGATAAAGAGATTAACGCAGCCGCATTTTTAGGGGGAAATGTAAAAATTCATACAGGTTTATTTTTATACGCTAAAAATGAAAGTGAGCTAGCGAGTGTTATCGCGCATGAAATAGCGCATATCACACAACGCCACTTAGCCCGTATGTTGGAGCAACAATCATATAGTAACCCGGCAACATTAGCGGCACTGGCAGGCTCTGTTTTACTTGCCTTAGTTTCGCCCGCAGCGGGAATGGCAGCGCTAACCACAAGCATGGCTCTAACCATGCAGTCTCAAATTAACTATACGCGCTTGCATGAGTATGAAGCGGATCGGATCGGCATAAAAATACTGGTTGATGCCGGTTATGATCCTTATGGTATGGCAAACTTCTTTGGCAAACTGGCAGAGAAATATAAATACGCCAGTTTACCACCACAAATGTTATCAACTCACCCCTTACCTGTAACACGTTTGGCTGAAGCGCGTTTACGTGCCAGCCAGTTTGATATAAAACGTATTAAAAACAGCTTAGATTACCAATTAAGTAAAGTGCGGATCACTGTTCGTTATAATGAAATCTCGGGCAGTGCGGCTGTAAATTATTATCAAAGCCAGCTTAAAAACCATAAATACCAACTTAAAGAAGCGGCATTATATGGTCTCGCTTTGGCGCATTTTAAAAATGAAAATTATATAAAAGCACACCAAATCACTTTGGATTTATTGAAACGACAACCAAACAATCTCTTTTTTATCGATCTGCTAACCGACACTTCACTTACACTAAATAAAGCCGACGCAGTAATCCAACTGCTACAACAACATTATAAAAAGTATCCTGAAAATGCCGTTTTCACGCTCAATTTAGTAAATGCATTACAGGAGAATAAACAATATAAAGAAGCGGAAAAGAAACTTGAGTTATTTATACGCTCCCATCCTCAACATATTTTGGCTCACTTACTGGCAATAGATCTTTATAAAACAATGAAAAACCGCGCCAAAGAGCACGCCAGCAAAGCACAATATTTAGCGCTACAAGGACGCTTTAGAGAAGCAAGTCAAGAGATGGGGAGTGCGCTGGTTTATGCAGATAACAAACTAGACCAAGCGCGCTACAGCGCTAAAATTGAATTCTATAAAAAAGATGATTTACGTTTAAAAGGGTTACAGGAATAAGTCGCAACAGTGGGCTCGGGCGTAAACTTTACGCCCGAGCCTCTCAATCAAGATCATCTTAAATTAAAATCGTTATTTTCTGTTTTTAACTGATTAGCAATCCCTGATCCAATTGATAAACCCAGTTTTCTGGTAAATGCCTCAATAGCAGAAGGTTTAACAGAATAATCAACTATATTTTCCGCTTTGACAATCTCTCTTGCGACAAATCCCGGACTGCCTAATCCATCAATCAAGCCAAGCTCAAGTGCTTGTTCACCATTCCAAATCAGCCCTGAATATAACTTAGCTAAGTTTTCACCTTTATCAATGCGCTCACCTCGCCCTTCTCTCACTACCTTGATAAACTGCTGATGTGTCACATCTAATACCTCTTGCCAGAACTCTCTTTCACTGTTTTTGGTTGGCGAAAAGGGATCTAAAAAAGCTTTATGCTCACCCGAGGTGAAATGACGACGTTCAACGCCCATTTTTTTCATTAGATCAACAAATCCGAAGCTTGATGCGGTCACACCAATTGAGCCAACCAAACTGGCTTTATCGGCATAAATTTGGTCTGCCGCTGCCGCCATATAATATCCACCAGAGGCGCCTAATTCGGCAATCACGGCATACAGTTTTTTATGCGGATATAAAGCACGAAGACGTTTAATTTCATCATAGACATAACCCGCCTGAACAGGGCTTCCGCCGGGACTATTTATCACCAGCATCACAGCTTGGCTAAATTCACTTTCAAAGGCTTCGCGTAACCCTGTAACAATAAAGTTTGCATTTGCATCTTGATCTGCTGCAATAATGCCATTGACTGTCACCATTGCTGTGTGTGCTGCATTTTCTTTATCACTGCCATTATTGAAAGGAGAACCGATAAATAAAATAAGCACAACAAACAGATAAATAAAGGTTAAACTTTTAAACAAGATACCCCAGCGTCGGGCTTTTTTCTGCTCGGAAAAAGTCTCTTTAATAATCTCTTCCACCCATTTATCTTCCTGTTCACTATTTTTTTTCATTATTTATTCCTGTTAGTTTAATTAAACTATTCAACCTGTTATGGATAACAATTACAAGCCAGCAGCTACATTAAACAATACCACTGTTCTTATCATTTATTATTTTTCATCACGCTCTTTTTTTAAAACAATGCTTAGTCCATACTTATTCTGTTTTAAAGCAATATATTATCAAACGGCTTAAGGGAAAATCATGTTCAGAAAATTTACTTTATTGCTAACAATGCTACTTATGCAGAGCTTATTAATTGCCGCTGAAAATCCATTAATTGCGGCTGGAAATCAAAGCGACAAAAGTATATATGAAAAACCTTTGGTTGAGCGTTACGTATTAGATGAACTCAAGTCATTACGTACTGAACAACAAGATTTAGAACGCCGTTTAATTATTGAGATCACCGATCGCGAATTAGCAGTTGCTGATAAATCATTAGGTTATGCTTCAAATACAGTAACTTACTTCTTTTATATTATTGCAGGCGTGGCGTCATTAATCGCCTTGATCGGCTGGCAGTCATTACGAGAGATCCGAGAGAACACCAAAAAAGCGGCCAACCAACAGATCAAAATAATCTCCGAACAATATGAAAAACAGTTCCAAATATTAGAAAAAGATTTAAGACGTAAAACACGCCGTATCGCCGATAACCATATTGAAATAGAAAAGATTAATGAGATCCATAACTTATGGTTACGCGCTCAAAAAAGCCAAACACCAGAGCAAAAAATGGAAGTTTATGATCAGATATTAAAAATTCGCCCTGGTGATTTGCAAGCTCTAACATCAAAGGCCGATGCCGCCATGGCAATTAAAGAGTTCCATTGGGCGCTGAGTATCTGTAATCGCGTGTTAGAGGTGGATGATAATAATGAAAATGCACTATATCAACGCGCCTGCGCTTATGCTTGTTTAGGTGTAGAAGAACAGGCTATTTATGATTTAACGCGCGCTATTGCAGGTAGTATTTCATTACGAGAATTAGCAGCCGATGAAGCTGATTTTGAAAACTTAAGAGGTAATGAAAAATTTGAAGCATTAATCGCACATGAGGTATCTTGAGCATTAGCAATGAGTTATCTATGCCTAATAATAAAACTATTATTAGGCATAAAAATCATTAACTCCCGTGAGCCACAATCCATTTTTTCAGTTCAATAATATCACTTTGATATTGTGATTTAATTAACTCGACCCAATCATCAATATTATCCCACCATGCGGGTAAATCAGGTGACTGCACTTTTTGTGATAACTCCTGAATACGCTTTAAACCCACTGAGCCTGCTGCACCTTTAATTTTATGTGCTTCGCTAACAATGCCATTTTTATCTTTTGCAATCATATTGGAATCTAAAACCTGTAGATAATCCGGCATCATCTTGGCAAACAAAGCAACGTTATCTAACATTACAGAGACAGGTAAAAAATCTAATAATTCCGTTAGCATTACCTCATCAAATAACTGTTCTGTTTTTTCTTGTACTTTACAAGGTAATAGCGCTCTACTTTTTTCCACTTGCTCTGTCGATACAAAGAGTCTTGCAATCATCTCATTTAATGGTTCAATACTAAGCGGTTTACCTAATGCATCATCCATACCTTGGTCAATAAACTGTTGCTTGTCTGCAAATACATTCGCGGTAAGAGCGACAATTGGCGGCAAAATATCCCCATGTGTTTGTCGTAACTGTGTCGTTATTTGATAACCATCCATATCAGGCAGCTGAATATCCATTAATATTAACTGGTAATCTTTATCAGCAACTTTTTGCAGTGCTTGTTTGCCATTTTCCGCACTGTCAACTTGGTGCCCTAGTTTTTCTAACAATGATTTTGCAACTATAATATTAAGCTCGATATCTTCGACTAATAAAATAGATAGTGACGGCACTGTTGATAAAACTGCTTTTTGTTTCGGCTCATTATTAGGACAATCAACAGGAATACATAATTTAAAAATACTACCATTACCAAGCTCACTGTTTACCGTGAGCTCCCCCCCCATCGCTTTGACTATTTGTGATGAAACGGCTAAACCTATTCCCGTTCCCGTTGCATGTGCATTTCCTTTAACCTGATAATACATAGCAAAAATTTTATCAAGTTGATCCTCTGGAATACCGATACCTGAATCCTGCACTTCAAAACAAAGTCTTGTTTGATGGTTAACTTCACTTTCACAGAAACAACGAAGACTCACCGAGCCTTGTTTGGTAAATTTCACAGCATTACTGATCAAGTTCCATAGAACCTGTCTTAAACGTGTATCATCTGCATCAATATAGTTTGGCAGCACACTGTTTTGTTCAAAACGTAACGTTAACCCTTTTTGTTCCGTTTGAATAAACGCCAAGCTTTTTAAATCACTCATAAAATCAAACATATCAATATGATTACTTACTAGATTCAAACGGCGGCGATCTAGCTTATCCAAATCGACAATATCATTAAATATATTACCTAAGGTAATTGCGCTCATATGAATGGTTTTAAGGTGTTTAATTTGTTCGCTGCTAAGTTGTTCATCTAACAGCATACGGCTTAAACCGACAATGCCATTTAGCGGGGTACGCAGCTCATGGCTAATCGTAGAAATAAATGTCGTTTTGTCTCGACTGGCTTTCTCTAAAAACTCTTGATGTTTTTTACGCTCGGTAATATCTCGACCGAAACCTATAATACCAACACACTGTTTATGACTGTTATACAGGGGTAATGCACGCACTTCAAAATAAGCCTGTCGGCCATTTGGGTAATGTAACCAGTGTTCATGAATTTGCTCCTGCTGCGTATCCTGAACTCTCTGATCACGCTCAACTACTTTCTTGGCATAAAATTCAGGATAAATATCAAAAGGTGTTAAGCCAATTAATTGCTTTTCTGTTTTTCCCGTTAAAGCCTCCATCGCCTTATTGCAGCTCACAAAGCAACCTTTTAAATCACGATGAAAAAACAGATCAGGGGAAGTATCTAAAAATGAGCGTATTAAAATAGCAGCTTCTTCAAGTTGACATTGGCTTTTTTGATGCTCAATAATTTCGTGTTCGAGTGCCACTGTTTTTTGCTGATCATTTTTCAAAAGCACCTGCAATTTAGCAACCGTATGGCCAAGACTTTGCCTGGCTTCTTCTAAATCACCAACCACGACTGTTAGAAAATATACCGCCCAAGGTGTGATCAATAAACCTAAAATAAATGAACGTGAAACAACGACAATATCTAAAGGTTCATTAAAATAATATGCCAGTAGCATTTGTAATACAGAATCAGCACTAATGATCGCGAAAGCAAGAATCAGGCTGAAGCGAAATGCACCCAATCGCTTTAATAAAGCCACATAATAATGAACCCATGTTTTAAGATTAAATATATTCACAGCGCCCTCTGTTATACTCATGCCTGTTGAAAATACAGATTTCGAAGGGATTGAGTATAAGTAAATAAAATTGATTTATTGTAATCATAAATCGTTTGACATATTAAATATATTAGTGATTTTAAAGCTTAAATTGAAAATATACTCTATTGCTACTTCAAAATTATACTGATTGGTTAGAAATCGCGCAATTTAACTGATTGCAGCTAATCCTTTGCATTTCATGGTTTTTAATTTTTTATAACACGTCTATAATGCACCGCTTAAATTATCAATACATGCTTAATCATGTTTAAGGGAGTTTTTCCTAATGGCAATGCCAGATATCGCAAATAGCGCACAAGCTCAAACTGAAGGTACTCTTGACCGAGTTGGTATGAGTAATATCGAGTTACCTTTAATGGTACAAACAGATGATTGTGCACCACAACAAGTAAGCGCCAGTGCGGAACTGTTTGTTAATCTGGGTGATGCACAAGCAAAAGGCATCCATATGTCGCGTTTGTATTTGCAACTTGATCAACTTTCAACTGAATCAGAATTAACACTTGCAACATTAAGCACCCTGCTGCAAGGTTTTATTGAAAGTCATCATGAGCTGAGTCAGGAAGCTTTTGTTAAATTCTCATTTGATTATCATCTTCGCCGAAAATCATTAATCAGCGAAAAGCGTGGCTGGAAAGCTTATCCTGTTACAGTTATTGGTCAACTTATCAATGGTAAGCTTGAATTTGAACTGCAGGTAAATGTGCCTTACTCTTCAACTTGCCCCTGCTCTGCGGCTCTGGCACGCCAACTGATTCAACGTGAATTCACTCTGAAATACTCACAACAAACACAAATTGATAAAGATGAGATTGTAAATTGGTTAGGCTCAACACAAGGGATTGTTGCAACACCGCACAGTCAACGCAGTGTGGTTGAAGTGAAAGTGAAATTAAATAAGTTAAACCAAACTTTCCCACTTGTTGAGCTTATTGACTTAATTGAAAACACCTTAAAAACACCTGTGCAAGCAGCCGTTAAACGTGAAGATGAACAAGAATTTGCACGCTTAAATGGTCAAAACCTAATGTTCTGTGAGGATGCAGCTCGCCATTTACAGTATGCGCTTAACCAACAGGATAAGTTTGATGACTTTTGGCTGCGTGTTAACCATTATGAAAGTTTACATGCACATGATGCTGTTTCTATTACCACTAAAGGGGTTCAAGGCGGTTATTCTGCTTAGAGATAGGCAAACCTGAACTGCTAATTAATAAAAAAGGGAGCTAAATGCTCCCTTTTTTATTAATTAGCTACAGGCTATTAATGTACACTGATCTGATTTCTCCCTGACGTTGTCGCTGCATGCAATGCCGTATTGGCTTCAACCATCAACATTTTCTTCGAATTAATATCACTTGGGAAAAGGCTTGATAAACCAATGCTCACTGTCACAACATCACTTGCCTCAGAGTACTTATGTTCGGTAGCTGATTCAGCTACCGATCTATGTAAAACGTCAGCTACTCTCAATGCGTTTGTCGCATTGCCACCTTTAATCAATATAATAAATTTTTCGCCTTCAACATGAGAGACAAAACAGCCAAATTTTTCACCTATTTTCTGTAAAGCACAAGCAACAATGAGTAATATATCTTCACTGGCTCTTTCACTATAATTATCAATATAGGCTTGAAAGAAATCAACTTCACACATAAGCATAGATAATAACTCTTGCTCATCAGTGCTTTCTTGCCAAAGTTTCACAAAGTTATGATGAAAAGAACTGCGATCCGCAATATTCATATCTGACATAATCTGCTTAAAATCAGATGCTTCAGTATTAACGGTAGGCTTCTCTTGCGTTTGTATATTTTGTTCTGTTGCAAGTGTTGTTTGTGAGACACTATTTTCATTTTTCTGCGAGAAATTTCCACAGACTTGATTTCTGCCTGATGCTTTTGCATCGTACAATGCACTATCAGCTTCCCGCATTAACATCTTCATTGAAGTTGGATAAATGCTTGATATTCCAATACTCAAGGTAACTACTTTACTGACACTCGAATATTTATGTTCAGTACGCGATGATTCAACAGCTTGACGTAAACTTTCAGCTACTTCCAATGCTTTTTGCTCATTGCCACCTTTCATCAAAATGGCAAATTCTTCATTTTTATAACGCGCCAAAAAGCAGCCGTATTTTTCACATGTATTCTTTAAAGCGAGGCCAACCACAAGTAACATAAATGATGCACCTTGATGCCCATAATTATCATTGTAAGCTTTAAAGAAATCTATCTCACACATGAGTACAGATAACAATTCATTCTCATCACCGGCTTCTTGCCACAACTGCGCAAATTGATTGTCAAAAGCGCCACGATCCGCAATATTCATCTGTGACATAACTTGTTCAAAAGCAGATGTTTCAGCACTTACAGTCTCTTCGGGTTGTTTATATTTAGCCATATCAACAACACCTTTGCTGTCACCATCTTGCTTTTCCAGCTCAAAATCGAATGTATCAGAATTTATTCTATCTTCTGCTTGTTTATATTGCGCCATAAATTATTCCTTTAGATTCCCAGTCCAGATTTAGCTGCTCAGAATTTATCTCTGAGCCCATGCTCCATCATTTGCTATATATCCATATACATCAAGCAATTAAAGTACCAACTTTTGTGTGAATATTATTCGGCAATATGTAATTTTGCTAAAATCCATGCTCAAGGTGATGGTGTTGTTTATCTAAGATTCACATGCTGTGCTATATGTGATTTTTAGACGGATTGATATTTTGATTAGCATTGTAAGCCTTACAGAAATTTAGTTCACACAATATTTGTTTTTAGATAAGCGTAACTTGCTAATGTTCACAGTTTAATCATGTTCTCAATATGATTCTTTCATTTAAAATACAAGAATTCTCTTGACCTACATTTATCACGACATTTTAATCAATGCTATATTCCCGCTTGGAAATACACAATTCAGCAGTTCGGGAAGTAACGACTTCTTTGATAAGGAGATAAGCTGTGCATAAAGCACCAATATAGTCATACTAAATTGAAGCTTTATAATAGCGAAGCTAGACACGATTCAGCATGCTCAGAGAAGTCCAGCTATGAATATATCGGTATTAATACCCGTTATCATTCAAGATGCAAAAATCAGCAAGTCGAGAGGTGAACAGGTTCTAGGCGTGAAGGTGAAGATCTAACGGGTTAAATCGAGACTTCGCAACAACGAAGATGTTTGCCTCACGGCTTTCCCCGTGGGTCACTAGCTCGAAAACCAATACTGCGTTGCAGCATTCGATAAGGGAGCAACCATTACCCTCATGCAGTGCCTTATTCTGGTCTCCGAGCTGAGCCCTGATAAAGCTCCTTGAGGTATCATGGGTATATAACTATCTAACGCAGATTTGATCGCGCCCATTACCTTTTGCATCGTATAAAGCGCTATCGGCTTCAGCTAATAACATTTTCATTGAATTTAATTCACTTGGAAACATACTTGATAACCCCATACTCACTGTAATTATGCTGTTTACTGAAGAATAGAGATGCTCAATCTTCGCTTTTTCAATCGCTAAGCGTATATTTTCCGAGACTTTCAGGGCTTTTGTTGCATTACCACCTTTGATTAATATAACAAACTCCTCCCCGCCATAACGCGCCACAAAACAGTCTAATGTTTCACATATACTCTGCAGTGTATTTGCAACACTCTGTAGTGCCTGATCACCTTTTTGATGGCCGTAATTGTCATTATAAGATTTAAAGAAATCAATATCACACATCACCAGGGACAATAATTCCTGCTCATCGCAAGCTTCTTGCCAAAGTTTAGTGAACTGAAGATCAAAGGCGCGACGGTTAGCAAGATCGGTTAATTGGTCATGCAGCATCTTAACTTCAAAATCCGATGCATCAGAACTCAATTTTTCTTCTGTTTGTTTACGTAACGTGATGTCACGCGCCATAATAACAATGCCTTGATAATCGCTTTCAGGATCTTTAAATGGCGTTTTATGCACCTCATACCAAATCTTTTTACCTTCAGAAAATATCAATTCATCAAATATAAGTGGTTCTCCTGATTCAATAACGTCATGATTTTGACGTTCAGCCCAGTCAGCACGATCCGGAGATAAAAGCTCACTTTGCAGCTTACCGATAATATCTTCTGCATTTGCATCCATTAATTTAGCAAATGCATTATTTGCATCAACCACGCGCCCTTCATAATCTAATAAACCAATCGGATCAAGACTAGCTGAAAAAACAGTACTTAATAATAGATTTTGCTTGGATAATGCTTTTTCTGTTTTTTGACGTTGTAAGTTTTCATCCTTCAACTTTTCATTCAATTTATATAAATCAGTAATATCACTATCAATGCTTAAAATAGCAAAGATAGTCCCTTTGTTATTATATAAAGGTAACTTAACGATATTGATTAAACTTAAGTCACGGTTATTTTGATGAACCCACTCTTGTGTATTAAACGTTTCCCCCGTCCAAACATCCGCTTCCTGCTGTTTTTGTTTACTAACATTATCAACTGATAGCATATCCAAAATACGACGCCCAGTAGCATGCGCAACCGTGGTGTTATTTGCAGCTGCCCATGATTTATTACAACCTATAATGGTGCCTTTAGGTGATTTAAAGGCTATCTGTTGCGGAATTGAATCAAGCACTTTACGTAATAACTCTCGTTCTTCTGTTAATTTCCGCTCTGCCTGAAATAATGCGGTAACATCTTTTAAATAACAGAACCAAGCCGTTTTTCGTTTGTAATGAATTCTTTTGGCTGATATTTCAATATCATGAAAAGTATCATTAACCAGCAAACGAAGCCGTTTATCTTCAATCATCATTTGATGACTTGCCTTATTAATAACACGTGACAATAAAAGCTGATTTTCAGCTTCTTCAAATGAATATCTGTTTTTTTTCTGTTTAAACGGAAATAACGATTTAACTTCATCATTGAGATAAAAAATAGTACTTCCGTCTAATGAAAAAATAGCTAAAGGATAAGGTGAAGAATCTAATATATTTCTGAATTGACGATCTTTTTTGCGTCTTGAACGACTAAACATAAAAAATAAAATAATAAAACAGGCAATAACCAGTATCTTTGTCGCCACCTCAGTAGAAGCCCCCCAAAGCGGCTTCGCTGCTTTTTCAATCGCGAATGCAATTTTACCGGGCATTTTTTCAAGTTGACTCCCCCATTGGATCCAATCTAAAACTGTTTCCTGATCTTGAGATGTATAAACAAATAGTTCGTTACTGGAGGCATTTAATAAATGTTTCTCAAATATAAAAGACAAAAATCGATCTAATAAATTCGAATTTTGCTGCTCTCCAGTAAATATAACTAATGCATCAATCTCTTCATAATAAACATCGAGTAACAGCTCTAATAAACCAGGATATTCTTTATAAATAATAGTGGGTGTTGTTGCCAAAAGTGGTAATTGCTGTGCTTCAGGTAATAAACCACCGACAATGATCGGCGATTTTTTATCAATAATAGAAAATTTAATATCATAACTACGCTTTGCAAAATAATAAAATTGACTTTCAACTGCAAATAAACTCCCCTTTTTAAGGTTTGCTAAGTTTTTTGCATCTCCTTGTAAGCCACTGTAAACAGCGGGCTGATTATCACTTAACAATTGAGATAAATCTTGTTTTACATAAGGATAATATTTAACGGTAATCCCCGTGTGCTGTGACCACTGTTGCCAGTAATCAACAAATAAACCTTGAGGATTTTGGCGTGAATTAAAGCCTGAATATGGCAAATTTTGCTCAATGTAAACATTAAGTTGACTAGGTTTTGTTGATTCGTTTAACTCTCCCAACGCAGGGCTTAAGCAAAACAATAAAGAAAGAAATGAAAACAATTTCAGCATAATGATATCTATTTCAAATATAAGGCATAATTGCTTATTCTAGCCCACTGCTTGATTAAATATAATTATTAGATGTATTTAGATGCTGGAAACTTGCACATAAACACATCTATTAAAATAAAACGTATGCGCAAATAAGAAATGCGGGAGTGGCAGTAAAAAACGAGAAATATTAATTGTGCTTAAATTCAAATTCTCATTTAATACAAATTTAACGCAAACTAATCCTAGCTTACGGCTCAATATCATAGTTTAATCATTTGTCAGTACTGCAGTTAGCAGTTAACGTTCAATTTCAGAGCTGTTCCTTGCCCCCCCAATTGCTGCATTAATTTGCCCATCCTATTTTGCACTGGCCAGCGTTTTTCACACCACAGTGGTGAGAGCAACTGTTCAATTTTTGCTGTTGCAGAGATTCGATGAAAAACAATTTCTTTTGGAGTGTGGCGAATTAAATCAACCGCAGCTTGGCTATATTCTTCTAAAGATAACGTAGTTAAGCGACCAGCTTGCCAAGATTTTTCCATAGTTGCGCCACGCACAATATGTAATGGGTGGAGCTTTAAACCATCAACACCCGTTTCAATAACCTGATTTAATGTTTGCTGGTAGTCTGATTGCTTTTCATTGGGTAAACCTAATATTAAGTGAGTACATACTTTTATACCGCGTGCCCGTGCTTTGATACAAACTGATTGATACTCAGCAAAACCATGACCACGATTAATGCGCTTAAGTGTTTTATCATTGGCTGATTGTAAACCTAATTCTAACCATACTTCGTATCCACGAAACAGATAACTGCTTAATAAATTTAATACTTCATCAGAAACACAGTCAGGACGTGTACCAACACAGATTCCAACAATATTATTATTAACTGTTGCTTGCTCATAAAGTGAAGCCAATTGCTCAATTTCAGCATAGGTACTGGTATAAGCTTGAAAATAAGCAAGATACTTCTTAGCTTTATGGGATACTTCTTGAGCGCGCAGTGCGAGTTGATTTTTTATGCTCAGGCCCGCCTGGTTTTCATCAGCAAAGGCTGCGACATTACAAAATGTACAGCCTCCTTTACCTAACGTGCCATCTCGATTAGGGCAGCTAAAATCACCATGCAAAGTGAGTTTATGGACCTTTTCAGCATAACGTTTTTTTAAATCAGAACCTAGCGTATTAACAAAATCAGTTAGTTGCATTAAAATTTCTCAAATAATAAAAAAGGCCACTATACAGTGGCCTTAATTTAACCGTTTTAAGTTAATTCAGCTTAAAACGCAAAGGTAAAATCAGCCCACACTTCTTCGTCATTATTAAAGTGTGCCGACACTGCAATTTCTTTGGCAAGCTGATAACCGACATCAACAGTTGCATTTAACTCTTTAATATCAATACCTTTCATAGCATAAGTGTAACTTGGTGTTACACCAAACCAAAATGCACGATTGACTGAATAACGCACGGCAGCATCAACTTCAATATAAGTTGTGGTGTCGATTGAATCTCCCCACATCATACCAAGGTTCATGGATGGGTAAATTTTAATGCTTTTATTTTCTAATGTAAGCTTTTTTACCGCTCCAATTGAAGCTTTATCATGCACGTCACCCCAGGTTGTATCTAAAGAGAAGCCCGTATCATTACTGGTATTAAATGCAAAATAATTAACATTGTAATAATCTAGATCGTGCTTTGCTTCAACAGTAAGCTGATGCTTGAATTGACCTCCTAAATAACCGCCAAAAGCAGCATAAAGATCAACACCTTCAGTGCCCGCACCTAGTCCTGCTCTGGAATAAATAGCTGTTGGGTCGCTAAAATCAACCCAATCAGTGTTACTTTCTTGTCCTGCAACAGCTTGAGTGGCAAAAGCAGATAATAGCGAAATACCTAATAATTTAACTGTTTTAAATTTTAGCATCTTTAAACTTGACCTTATTTCCAGATAAATAGGTTAAATAAACGCTTACCACGTTTAATCACTGTGTACTTGCCATATAAGGCATCTGTTTTTTGTAAAATAACCTCGCTATCCAGCTGTTTTTCACCATTAATGCTTACTGCACCATTTTTGGTAAATTCGCGCGCCATTTTGTTTGATTTAGCCAGTTCACAGCTGGTCAGTAATTCAATCAAAGATTTTTGGTTTTCCAACACCTCTGTTGTCGGCAAACCATCTTGTGCCAGCTGTGCTAAATCAGATTCACTTAATGCACTTAAATCACCAGAGAATAAGGCTTGAGTAATACGTTGCGCTGAAGCTAAACCTTCTACACCATGTACTAAGCGCGTAACTTCTTGCGCTAAAATACCTTGCCCTTCAGGGCGACCTTGAATGGTTTTATCTTTTTCTTCAATGGCTTCAATTTCTTCGATTGATAAAAAAGTAAAGTAACGTAAGAATTTATATACATCAGCATCTAATGTAGTGATCCAGAATTGGAAAAATGCATATGGTGAGGTTTTAGATGGATCAAGCCAAATTGTACCTGATTCTGTTTTACCAAATTTTGTACCATCTGATTTAGTAACCAGAGGTAAGGTTAAACCAAACACTTTCTCTCTGTTCATACGACGTGTTAGTTCGATACCGCCTGTAATATTACCCCATTGATCTGAACCACCAATCTGCAGTGAACAGCCCGTTGCCTTGTTTAAGGCTGCAAAATCATAGGATTGTAATAACATGTAACTAAATTCAGTGAATGAAATACCTGAACCTTCACGCTCGATACGCTGTCTTACCGATTCTTTTTGGATCATTGCGTTTACGCTGAAGTGCTTACCCACATCTCTTAAAAACGAGATGCTGTCCATTTGACCAATCCAATCCAGGTTATTTACAACCTCAGCTGAATTTTCTTTATCTCCAAATTCAATAAAAGCGCTCACTTGAGTTTTAATTTTACCAACCCAGTTCTCAACGACATCGTCAGTATTCAATTTACGTTCGTTTGCTTTAAAGCTAGGATCACCAATTAGACCCGTTGCACCACCAACTAACGCTAATGGTTTATGGCCTGCAAGTTGAAAGCGTTTTAAAGTCAGCAGCGGAACTAAACTACCGATATGTAAACTATCCGCTGTAGGATCAAAACCACAATAAAGTGTTTGGCAGCCACTTGATAAATGTTCATGTAACTCTTCATCAGCTGTTGTTTGCGCAACTAAACCACGCTCTTTTAAATCTTCAAGTAAGGCATTCATTTGTTTCGGTTCCTGATCATTGCTTATTCAATTTTAATGTGCGAGATTTTACACAGTTCGGACACACAAAAAAACCATAGAGTGAAGATCTGGCTAAGATTATGTTAGCATTGCGACTTTATAGGAATTTCAGAGAACAGAACAGATGAAAATAGGCATTATTGGGGCAATGGATGAAGAAGTTCGCATCCTAAAAGAAAAAATGAATAACGTGCAGACAACCGTTATTGCCGGATGTGAATTTTACCAAGGTGAATTAAACGCTAAGCAAGTAATTTTAACAAAATCAGGTATAGGTAAAGTTGCAGCTGCTGTGGCAACAACACTCTTATTAGAAAAATTTACTCCTGACACTATAATTAACACCGGCTCAGCAGGTGGTTATAATACATCTCTTAATGTTGGTGATATTGTCATTTCAACAGAAGTACGTTTTCACGATGTAGATTTAACTGCATTTGGTTATGAAATTGGTCAGATGGCACAATTACCAGCCGCCTTTGAAGCAGATAAAAAACTGATAAATATTGCACAGCAAGCAGCTGAGACATTAGATTCACTGAAAATAACCCAAGGCCTGATCTGCACAGGTGATATTTTTATGGCCGATCCTACAAAAGCTGAAATTGCCCGCAATAACTTCCCAAATATGGCGGCATGTGAAATGGAAGCGGCTGCTATTGCACAAGTTTGTTATCAGTTTAAAGTACCTTTTGTGATTATACGCTCTTTATCTGATATTGCCGGCAAGACCTCAGAGATCTCATTTGAACAATATCTTCCAATTGCAGCAAAAAATGCATCTATACTAGTTGAAGCAATCCTAAATCGACTGGACTAAATGCAAGATTTTATTAGCTTTATCATACAAAACAGTGATTATTTTAGCTTTCTGAGCGTTGCACTATTTTCATTTATTATCTCACTACCGAAAGATCTTAATCCGCTTTCGGCAGTTGAGTTAATGTTTCAACAAATAGCTAGAAAAGTAAATTTGGATAATCGCAGTGACGGTTATAAGCGTCTTGCAAGCATTTTATCTATCTCCTTAATCTATTTCCCAAGCATATTAATTGTTAGTCAGTTATATAACGTCGTTTTTCAGTCTATTTTCTTAGAGATGCTGTTATTATTTGTATTACTTTCATGGCACGACAAAAAAATCACTTACTTACAAGTTTTTGATGCCTTAAAACGTAATAACCTTGCTCAAGCTAAATTCAAACTCGCATCATTAACCCAGCGGGAAACAAAACCTCTGTCATTAATGGGCATTAATAAAGCAAGTATTGAATCAATGGTGCTGCAGTTAACTGCATCATGGTTTGCAGTGGTTTTTTGGTATTTATTAACTGGAATTTATGGTGCTATTTTCTACCGCACAGTACAAATTTGTGCGCAACAATGGAATTCAAAACAAACTCAATTCACTTCATTAAGCAGTATCCCCTCCTTTATTTACTCAACAATGCTATTCCCTGTACATTTAATCGTCAGCTTTACTTTTGCGCTTTATGATAAACCGCTAGAAAATCTCCCCAAAAAATTTAAACAAAGTATTCACTGGCATCATTTCTCATCAGGTTTAATGCTCTCAAGTTTTGCATTAAGCATGCAGATTGAACTCGGTGGCGTACGCCTTTATCAACAACAAAAAACAACCTATGCCACACTTGGTTTAGGCGGAGCCCCTAGCGTAGACAAAATAGAACAATCACTGCAGCGCCTAAGTCTTAGCGCCTGGTTTTGGTTGATTTGTATCTCAGGCTATACTTTTCTTCCACTGTTACTTGAATTTATCACTTTAAATAACCATTCTTGATTTTAAGCCTATTCAGCAGTATATACAGCACAACGACCAGCATTTAATTAACTTACCTCCGACAGATCCGGAGGCTTATTTGATTACACCCTCAAAGGGCTGAAATAAGCACCCGAGACACACTACATTAAAGCTTGAGTTGATATCGGTGTTGATCGTCTTTTTATTGGTTACAAATATAATCAAAAGCCATATGTTCAACTAAAGCAACTGTCGATACAAAATAGCATCGAGCCCAAAATTTTAGAGGAATACCCAAGCAAATATGAACATGATCTTTCATTAAATGCTCTTCTTCGAGTAATACACCTTTTCTTTTGCTAATTCATGAAACGTCTCACTTAAGCGATTTCTGAGCGCTCCATATATCAACTTTTGCCTTTTTTTTAGGGATAAATACAATATGGTATTTACAATCACAACGGGTATGAGGCAAACCCATATAGTCTCACATAGGCACTTTCCTCTTTATTTTTGGTCGAGTAAAATAGATCCCCACATATACAAGTGATACTAGCTGAACTGGGGGGATCAATGTTTAATTTGGCAAATGCTCACTCACTTAGATACTGTTATGTGATGCTTGCTTAAATTAAAAAGAGTGCTTATTATTTATATTATACTCGTGGCGCACCTTCTTTCGTGGTCTATACACTTGCTATGAACAGCAAAACCTGCCTTCGAGACATCGATCTCGCCAGCCTTAGTTTAGCGCAGCTGCTGACTAGAAGTATCTAACCGTTTTGGATTGGATGGCAGTAGCCGTTTGGTGGAGCATTCTATGAAAGATAAATTGGGAGTTATTCTTTTGCTGGCTGCCGGTATATTTTTCCCGGGGCAGTTTTTCGCCAAACAATTGAGTATCGGTATCAGCTTCTCCATCCCTCCTTACGTAATCAAAGATGCCGGTACTGGTCTTGAGCTGGAGATCCTCCGGGAGGCCTTCAAGGTCAAAGGTTATACTGTCACCCCTGTGTTTCTCCCCTTAGCCCGTACCTTTATGCATTTTAATCAAGGCAAAACCGATGGGGTACTCAATGTCAAAGAAGGTTTTGTCGATGGCTTCTATTCAGATGAAGTCATCAATTTTCAAAATTGTGCGATCAGCCTGAAGGATAATAATTTCAATATCGACACTATCGAGGATCTGGCAGATAAACGAATAGTTGCTTTCCAGATGGCTTCGAAGATCCTGGGGACAGAATTTGGCACAATGGCTGAACAAAATAAGGATTATCTCGAAATAGCTGATCAGTCGATCCAACTCAATCTGCTCTTTAAAGAAAGAACCGACGTAGTTGTGATGGATAAGAGAATTTTTAATTACTTCAAGATTCGGGCCGTAGAGGCGCTGGAGCAGGGAAAGCTGGCTTTTTTTCAGCACAAGGATGAACTGCAGAAAAAGGTGCAGTATCATTGTATTTTTCCGCCGAGTAGATATAAATTTGCCTTTATAACTGAGCAGATCCGCGATGACTTTAATTTAGGCCTACGCTCGATTAAGAAAAATGGCGTCTATGATGCTATTTTTGAAAAATACAAAAAGTAAAACATATATTCTGGTAAGTACGAATTAAAAACTAATAAAAAGCCCCTAACCTGTTACCAAGTTAGGGGCTTGAATATTTTTGACTCCCGTTGCTTAACGGAAAATAAATTATTTAACTGCTAATAATTCGACTTCAAATACTAATACTGAGTGAGGAGCGATTGCAGCACCTGCGCCACGTTCACCGTATGCAAGATCCGCCGGGATAGCTAGTTTATATTTTGAACCAGCCGTCATAAGTTGTAGAGCTTCAGTCCAACCCGCGATAACACCGCCAACAGGGAATTCAGCAGGCTGGCCGCGTTCAACAGAGCTGTCAAATACAGTGCCGTCAGTTAAAGAACCGTGGTAATGAACGCTAACAGTAGATTCTGCAGTTGGTTTTTCACCTTCACCAGTAGTGATCACTTCGTACTGAAGACCAGATTCAGTAGTAACAACACCCTCTTTTTTTGCATTTTCAGCAAGGAACGCTTCACCAGCTGCACCTAATATTTTTGCTTGTTCAGCAGCTGCTGCTTGCATACGCTCAGAGATAACTTGGAAAGCCGCTTGTAAGTCTGCTTGAGCAACTTTGCTTTCAGCGCCAGCAAATGCATCAGCAAGACCTTGAGACACTGCAGAGATTTCTAAACCGTCAAAAGGATTAGAAGCAAGTTGCTCACCCATTTGTAGACCAATACCGTAGCTTGCTTGTTGTTCTTGAGTGCTTAGTTGTAATTCAGACATATTTATTCTCTTATTTAGTGAGAGGATGCACCCTAAAGATGCGCCCTTTGTTAGCGATTTATATTAATATGGGGAGTAATATTTACTTTTAAAGAGGAAAATTAAAAATATTTAAAAATTATTTTTTTATTTAATTCACCGAGCTTATTGCATAACAAGGCTGCAATTGTCGATCAGCAAGCAAACCACAACCAACTTATCCTAAGACGGTAATAACCTTAGATTGAATATTGCTTAGCCGCTTTATAAGCTGATCTATTACTAACTACATTCACTTTTAGCAGTGCGGATAGCAGCAATAATTAAATGTTTCGCGAGCTAATAACCTGTAAAAAAATACCATCTCAAAGGATGGTATTTAATAAATAAAACTAACAATAATGAGTTATTAACTGCTTAAGTCATCAAAAAACGTTTTTAAGCTTTTTAGAAAACTTTCTGACTTAGGTTTATTTTTTTTGGCACTTGATGAGCATAATGCTTCAAACTCTTTTAATAGCTCACGTTGTTTACTTGATAGTTTCACTGGTGTTTCGACAATAACTTTACACATTAAATCACCAGTACTGTGGCTGCGTACCGATTTAACACCTTTATTGCGCATGCGATACATACGACCGCTTTGTGTTTCTGATGAAATTTTCAGTTTTACACGCCCGTCAAGAGTTGGTACTTCAATTTCGCCACCTAAGGCTGCTTCAGTGAAACTAATAGGTACTTCACAATAAAGGTTATTACCGTCACGCACAAATACTTCATGTTCACGAACATTCATCTGTACGTACAGATCACCAGCTGGTGCGCCATGCTCTCCGGCTTCACCTTCGCCGCTTAAACGAATACGATCGCCTGTATCAACCCCTGCAGGTATTTTAACTGATAATGTTTTACTGCGTTCATAACGCCCGTCACCATGACATTTATGACATGGATCGGTAATAATTTTTCCTTTCCCACGACATGTTGGACAGGTCTGATTAACAGCAAAGAAACCTTGACGCATCTGTACTTGCCCTTGACCATGACAAGTACCGCAAGTTTTAGCTTGTGTGCCCTTTTTAGCACCAGAGCCATTACACTGCTCACAATGTACAAGTGTTGGCACCTGGATCTCTTTGGAAATACCTTTTACCGCTTCTTCAAGCGTTAAATCCATATTATAGCGAAGGTCTGAACCTTGTTGCGGGCGCTGTGCACCACCGCGACGACCGCCACCAAAAATATCACCAAAAATATCACCGAACTGATCACCAAAATCACCTTGACCGAATCCGCCGCCGCCGTGACTTTGATTTACACCTTCATGACCATATTGATCATAAGCGGCTTTTTTCTGCGGATCGTTTAGAATTTCGTAAGCTTCTTTTACTTCCTTGAATTTTTCTTCAAGGGCATCATCACCTTTAGTACGATCTGGATGATATTTCATTGCTAAGCGCTTATATGCTTTTTTTACTTCTTTCTCTGTTGCACTTCTGCTTACGCCAAGTACTTCATAACAATCACGTTTTGACATTTTTCTTCTCAAATATATTGAAAATTTAAAACAAACATGCGGATTATGGAAAAACCATAACCCGCATTATTTAAAATAAAAACTAATTCATTGAAACTAAAACAGTTTATGAATTATTTTTTATCGTCTTTTACTTCTTCAAACTCAGCATCAACAATATCGTCTTCCTGCTTTGCTTCGCCTTGAGGTTGCTCTGCGCCACCCGCCTGCTCTGCTTGTGCTTTTTGTTGTGCGATTTCCATTAGCTTTTGTGAAGCTTCAGCAAGTGCAGTTGTTTTAGCTTCAATTACCTCTTTATCTTCACCTTTAGCTGCGTCTTCCAGCTCTTTAACAGCAGCTTCGATTTTCTCTTTTTCATCAGTTGCTAATGCATCACCCGCTTCTTCAATTTGCTTACGTGTTGCATGTACCATTGCATCAGCTTGATTACGCGCTTGCACTACTTCTTCAAACTTTTTATCCGCTTCGGCATTTGCTTCCGCGTCATTGACCATTTGTTGGATCTCTTCATCAGAAAGACCTGAGCTAGATTTAATAGTGATTTTCTGCTCTTGGTTAGTCTCTTTATCTTTAGCAGATACATGTAAGATACCGTCCGCATCCATATCAAACGTCACTTCGATTTGTGGAGTACCACGAGTTGCCGCGCGGATACCTTCAAGGTTAAACTGACCTAGAGATTTATTATCACTTGTTCGTTTACGCTCACCTTGTAAAATATGAATCGTTACTGCGCTTTGGTTATCTTCAGCTGTTGAGAATGTTTGTGACTGTTTGGTAGGAATGGTTGTGTTTTTATCGATAACTTTAGTCATCACACCGCCCATTGTTTCAATACCCATTGATAGTGGCGTAACGTCTAAAAGAAGTACGTCAGTTTTATCGCCAGAAAGTACCGCACCTTGAATCGCAGCACCCATTGCTACAGCTTCATCAGGGTTAACGTCTTTACGTGCTTCTTTACCGAAGAATTCAGCAACAACAGACTGAACTAAAGGCATACGTGTTTGGCCACCTACTAAGATAACATCATTAATTTCGCCAACGCTAAGATCCGCATCTTTTAATGCGATACGTAGCGGTTCAAGTGTTGCTTTAACCATATCTTCAACAAGTGATTCAAGTTTTGCACGCGTGATCTTAATATTTAGATGCTTAGGACCTGTTGCATCAGCTGTGATGTAAGGAAGGTTAACATCTGTATGCTGCGCTGAAGATAGTTCTATCTTAGCTTTTTCAGCCGCTTCTTTAACACGTTGCATAGCAAGCGGATCGTTAGTTAGATCAAAACCTTGCTCAGATTTAAATTCAGCAACCAGGAAGTTAATGAGACGGTTATCAAAATCTTCACCACCTAAGTGTGTATCACCATTTGTCGCTAGTACTTCAAATGTTTTTTCGCCATCTACTTCATCAATTTCGATGATTGAGATATCAAAAGTACCACCACCTAAGTCATATACAGCAACGACGCTGTCACCTTTAGCAGTGTTTACGCCGTAAGCAAATGCAGCTGCGGTTGGCTCATTGATAATACGCTTAACATCAAGGCCTGCAATACGGCCGGCATCCTTTGTTGCTTGACGTTGTGCATCATTAAAGTATGCAGGAACTGTGATTACAGCACCAGAAACAGCTTCACCTAAGTACTCTTCCGCTGTTTTTTTCATTTTTTTCAAAACTTCAGCAGAGATTTGCGGTGGTGCCATTTTGTTGCCTTGCGCTTCAACCCATGCATCACCATTGTCAGCTTTAACAATATTGTAAGGCATAATTTTGATATCACGTTGTACTTCTTCATCTTCGTGACGACGACCGATTAAACGTTTGATAGCAAAAAGTGTATTTTGTGGGTTAGTTACTGATTGACGTTTAGCCGGTTGACCAACTAACGTTTCACCATCTGTGTAAGCGATAATTGAAGGAGTGGTACGTTCACCTTCTGCATTTTCAATGATCTTAGCTACGTCACCATCAAGTACAGAAACACATGAATTCGTTGTACCTAAATCAATACCAATTATTTTACCCATCTTACTTTTCTCCAAACTTATTAATGTTACGTTTTATTTTTAAGCCGACTTATGTATCTAATGACATTATCGCTTTGATGTTTTTATATATGAGGGAATATTTTTTACTTTCAAGGCTAACCATGAAAAAAAAATTAAATTAATTTTCTCTCACAAAAAAAGGCACTGTTGTGCCTTTTGTAAATATGCACAATAACTATTATTCAGCTGCTTTAGAAACCATCACCATTGCCGGGCGAATTAAACGTCCATTTAATTCATAACCTTTTTGCATCACAGCAATAACCTGGTTAGCAGGCACGCCCTCAACCGCCTGCATGCTCATCGCTTGATGTTTTTCAGGATCAAAGACTTCATCTTTTGGATCGATTGGCTTTAAGCCAAACTTCTCAACCGTAGCAAGCATAGATTTAAGCGTTAACTCAACGCCTTCAATCATAGGTTTTAGTGCTTCATCTTCTTGATCTGCATGACTGATTGCCATCTCCATGCTATCGATCACCGGAAGTAAACCGTCAGCAAATTTATCAAGCGCAAATTTATGTGCTTTTTCAACATCTTGTGTTGCACGGCGACGAACATTTTCCATTTCAGCTTTAGCGCGAATAACAGAGTCTTGTTGATCTTTTATTTTTTGCTCGGCAAGTGCTAACTTTTTGCCAAGCTCTGCAATCATATCTGACTCTTTTGCAGTTTCTACTGTACCTTCGGTACCTTCAGTTTCAACTTGCGCTTCTGCTGATTCAACATTTTCAGTCTGTAGATCTTCAACTTGCTCTTCAGGTGTTACGTTTTGTTCTTCACTCATCTATCCAATCCTACATTTTTGTTCAATTAAGTTAGTTGCCTATATTATGGGGATCGCAATAATAGTTTCAAGCCCGTTGTATCAATATACCTAAATTCTTTCCCTCTAAACGAAAATCAAGCAAATTGCTATTATAAAAATATTCAATCAGGTTATACTCAAAGTTAATTAAACTTCACCAAATACAGGTGCTTTATGCGCGTTCAAGATACTGATCTAACTGAATTTAAAACTATCGGTTTAATCGGAAAGCCTCAACATACAGAAGCACAGCAAACCTTACTTGCTTTATATCATTTCTTACAAAAGAAAGGTCTAAAGCTGATTGTTGATTGTCGAATTGCTGACGATCTGCCTATTGAAACCGTAAACAGTGCTGATCTTGTCGAAATTGGTGAGTTATGTGATTTAGCGATTGTGGTTGGTGGTGATGGCTATATGCTAGGCGCCGCACGCGTTTTGGCACGCTTTGATATTGCTGTAATAGGTGTAAACCGTGGTAACTTAGGTTTTTTAACCGATCTTGATCCCGATGATTTTCAGCAACCGCTCGAAGAAGTGTTAAAAGGAAATTATCAAATAGAAAACCGCTTTTTACTTGAAGCGCAAGTGCATAGCCATGGACATATGAAAAGCAGCAATACCGCAGTCAATGAAGCGGTATTACATCCGGATAAAATTGCCCATATGATTGAATTTGAAGTTTATGTGAACGATGACTTTATGCTCAATCAACGTGCCGATGGTTTAATTATTTCAACACCAACAGGATCAACCGCTTATTCTCTATCTGGTGGCGGGCCAATCTTAACACCGAATCTTGATGCGATTAGCCTGCTACCCATGTTCCCGCACACTTTAAATAGCCGTCCGATAGTTATTGATGCAACCAGTTGTGTACGCTTGAAAATTTCAGAACAGAATACAACCGAGATGCAAATCAGTTGCGATAGCCATGTCAATTTATCGGTATTACCCGGTGATGAAGTGTTTATCAAAAAAACCCAGCACAAATTAAAATTAGTACATCCCCAAAACTATAACTATTTTCATGTTTTACAAAATAAACTTGGCTGGGGTAATAAACTTTTCTAAAATTGTTTAGAAAATACGCACAACCCGCTTTACTGTTTAAAAAAACAGTATTAAACTGTATCTACAAACAGTAGTTATAGACAGTATTCGGGGTGTGAAAATTATGCTTAGCCAATTAACCATTCAACATTTTGCCATTGTTCAATTTTTAGAATTAGAATTCCATCAAGGAATGACCACTATCACAGGGGAAACCGGTGCAGGTAAATCTATTGCCATTGACGCACTTGGTTTATGTTTAGGCTCACGGGCTGATGCGAATATGGTTCGTACTGGTACTGAAAAAGCAGAAGTTAACGCCAGGTTTACCCTGAATGATACCCCGCATGCACAACACTGGCTTAAAAATAACGACCTTGAAGATAGTTTAAGTGGCAACAGTGAATGTTTATTACGCCGTATTATCACTAAAGAGGGGCGTTCACGTGCTTATATCAATGGTACACCAGTACCGCTTTCCCAGCTAAAAAGCCTTGGTCAGTTGTTGGTTAATATCCACGGACAGCACGCCCACCAAAGTCTGCTAAAAAATGATATTCAGCTTGCCATTATTGATGAATACGCAAGTCACCATTCACTATTGCAGAAAGTAAAAGATACTTACCAGGGCTGGCACTTTTTAAATAAACAGTTAAAACAACAGCAGTTAAACCAGCAAGAGAAACAAGCACGTAAACAACTACTTGAATATCAAATTGTAGAGCTGGACGAGTTTGCATTAAGCGAAGATGAATTTCAAAATATCGAACAGGAGCATAAGCGTTTAGCAAACAGCGGCGCTCTACAGGAAGCCTGTCAAATCAGCTTAAATCAATTAAATGAAGGTGAAGAAGTTGATTCGCTGAGTTTATTGCGTAAAAGTGTTTCTTTGCTGGAATCGCAAATGGAACATGATGCAAATTTACAGATAATTGTTTCCAACCTCCAGGAAGCGGTTATACAAATAGAAGAAGCAAGTTATGAGCTGCGCCATTTCAATGAAAATTTAGAGCTTGATCCAGAGCATTTCCAACAATTAGAAACACGCATGAGTGAGGCGTTATCACTTGCTCGTAAGCATCAGGTACAACCTGAATTACTTTATCATCATCATCAGAAACTGGCCAAAGAGTATAAACAGTTAAATAACAGTGAAATACAGATCGAACAACTAACTCATGATTTGCAGCAGGCTGAAGAGGATTACTTTAAACATGCGCAAAAACTCAGCCAAAGCCGTTTACGTTACAGTAAAGAAATAAGCAAAAAGGTAAGTGCAAGTATTCAAAAACTGAATATGGAAAAGGGGCAATTTCACGTTTCTTTAACTCAAAGTGGGAGCAAACAGTTAAGCCCTCTCGGTATTGACAGTATTGAATTTCAAGTGGCAACCAATGCAGGCCAGTCATTACAAGATTTAGGTAAAGTCGCATCAGGCGGTGAGTTATCAAGAATCGGACTGGCAATTCAAGTCATTATCAGCCAGCGCGTTTCCACACCTACACTGATTTTCGATGAAGTAGATGTTGGTATTAGTGGTGCAACCGCTGCGGTTGTGGGTAAATTATTACGCAGCTTAGGTGAAAATACACAAATTTTTTGTGTTACCCATTTGCCTCAAGTTGCAGGAAATGGACATCAACAGATGTTTGTTAATAAACAGAGCGATGGTAAAACAACTAATACCAGCATGTTTAAACTTAATAGCAAGGATCGTATCAATGAATTAGCCCGTTTATTAGGCGGAAACAGCATCACAGAGCGGACTCTTGCGAATGCACAAGAGCTGTTAGTGCAATAAAATCTTTGCTATTGGATATACGTTAATTCAGTAATTAAGTTGCAACATTTAGCTTTATAGATATGCTTTTAAGATAGTTAATTTAAAAGAGTTTAAAACTAGCGAAAAGGCATATATGTTAATCAATCTTAGTAAAAAAGAGAGCAATTTCAGGGTAATTATCGGCACCCTATTAATTACCACTGGAACTCACTTTCTGTGGTTTTTATTAATACCAATAGGCTGGATGTTAATCCATACAGGTTTAACCTATAAATGCCCAATCACTCACCTATTGCAGCGACAAACTCAAGCGGCGAAAGAACACCTGTTTGTTAACTTTTTACCGAAATATAATCCGCAACCGGTTTTTATTTTTAAATCGGATAATAAACTCGCTTTTGCTAACAAACCCGCTAAAAACCTTTTCCCTGATGTGACAATCTTCCAAGACTTAGTTGAAGAAGATATTCAGATCCTCATAAAACAAGAACGTATCCATCATTGTTCACTCACCTTAAAAGACGGCAGTGTCTATTCGCTAGTGATTCGAGGTTCAATTGAGTTAGATGGCATCGTTGTGTACGGAGCTGATATAACTGAAATAGTAGAACTCAATCAAGAGATAATAGAAACACAAAAAGAGATTGTTTACGCTATGGGTGAGATTGGCGAAACTCGTTCAAAAGAAACAGGGGATCATGTCCGCCGTGTTGCTGAATATTCTGAACTGTTAGCCTTACTTACCGGTATCGACAAAACTGAGGCGGAGTTAATCAAACTGGCATCACCGATGCATGATATTGGTAAAGTCGGTATCCCGGATGCGGTTCTAAAAAAACCAGGTAAATTAACAAATGATGAATTTGAAATAATGAAAACCCATGCTGAAATCGGTTTTCATCTGCTCAATCACTCCAGCCGACCAGTATTAAAAACAGCCTCCATTATTGCTTACCAGCACCATGAAAAATGGAATGGTTCAGGTTATCCGCAGCAACTTGTTGGTGAAAATATCCACATCTATGGACGCATTACTGCAATCGCAGATGTATTTGATGCATTAGGCAGTGCCCGAGTTTATAAAGAAGCCTGGCCATTAGATAAAATAGTAACTCTGTTTAAGGAACAACGGGGTTCACATTTTGATCCCGGCCTTGTTGATCTATTATTAGAAAACTTAGCGAAGTTTCTTAAAATTCGTGAAAGATACCCAAATTAGCCTAATCTTAATACTGTAGATTAAAATCGGAAAAACTTATAAATATATCCCCGTCGACTTGCTGATTCCGCATTTTAAATCGGTTGGAGATAAATGCAGAATATTTAGCCTGTTTGATTTAGGAGTGTGTTTTGAAAAAACTCAATGCTGTCAATTTCAATTCAATCAAGTTTATCGACTCTTTAGCTGAAATTACAAGTCATCGAGATCGTGAAAGAATTGAACGCAGTTTACTCAATACATTGTTAGAATTTGAAACAGAAAGTAATTTTCGCCTCTATCAGGTTCTTACACTCGAACCATCCATAGAATTAGGCCTGCTAGCTTACGCTTCTCATAATAAAATCATTACCGCAGAAGAGATCAAAAGGCAGGAGTTGCCCGAGTATTTCCAGCAGGCTATTTTTGATGTTATAAAAAACGGTAATATTATTTCAATAAGGCAGGAAAAAAGTAGCCCGGAAATACAAATTATTTACCCGGCCTTTGATGCTAATGAGCAAATATTTGCGATTTTAATCCAAACAACCAAACAACTTGATTACGAAGTGAAACACCTCGTTCATGGTTTCTTGCGCATCTATTCCAATTATCTTGAACTTATTGAAATTAGCAAACGCGATAAATTAACCGGCCTGTTAAATCGCGAAACATTAGAGTCTGAAATAGAACGAATCTTAACTCACAATAATAATCCCAGCAGTCCTACCTACACAGATACGAATAAACAGATAGAGGATAATGTGCGGCACAATAAAGGCGTGCTAAAGCATTGGCTGTGTATCTTAGATATTGACCATTTTAAATTAGTTAATGATAAATATGGCCATATTTATGGTGATGAGATCCTGATTCTTGTTGCCCGTTTACTCGAAAAAAGTGTCCGTGATTGCGATAAAATTTTTCGCTTTGGGGGTGAAGAGTTTGTGGTTATCGTCAGGGCTTTTGATCAAGAGGATGCGCTATTAGCCTTTGAGCGCATCAGACGTGTTATCGAATCACATCACTATGCCAAAATAGATACCTTAACCGTAAGTATTGGCGGAAAAGAGATCACCCATCAGACAGATCCGCGAAACGTTATCTCTGATGCAGATAATGCGTTATATTACGCAAAGCACCATGGCAGAAATCAAGTGCAAATTTATGAGACATTAGCTACACAAGGAAAAGTAACAAAAGCAAAGTTTCATGAAGATCAATTAGACTTTTTCTAAGATCTCCTCCATTAAGCATTAAATGACTATCCAAACAACTTAGATAATTGTTTATCGATTTATTCATTTATCGGTTAATATTCATTCTTTTATAATCGGTTTAACATTTATGAAAACAGGTTTTCTTATACTCCTCTTTACATTTGTGCTTGTTGGTTGTGTACAAACACCCGCACCACAAAGTATCTCCTGGCTTACCCACCAACAGCAGTTAGAAAATTTAACCGACTGGGCTTTAACAGGAAAGCTTGCGATCATTACCCCAAAAGAGAGGCATAGCCTGAACATCTATTGGTTACAATCAGATAATAACTTTCATATCACTTTAACAACCTTTTTAGGTTCGACTGTTTTAGATGTGAAGAAAACACAATTTGGTACAGAAATTATCGATAATAACGGCGATCTCTTTTTTGGTGAAGATACAGAAGCTTTAATTGAACAATTATCTGGTTTGGTGATCCCAATTGATGTTTTGCAGCAATGGATCAAAGGTAACCCCAGAGATGCCAGTTACCAGGTTAGCGAAAACAATCAAGTCGTTAGCTTATCTGGCCTGGATCGAAAAAATTCCCTCTGGTCTATTGAATACAGTAATTATAAAACCACGCAACAGATCAATTTACCGCACAAACTTCAACTAAAACGTTTAGATTTACGCTTAAAATTCGCCATTTCGCAGTGGGAAGTTAATATTCCCACTGCGAAATGAGTAAGCCATTACCAGTAACGAATCTCCCCCGTCACGGGGTTATCCCTTCAATAAGGGGTAAAATGGCTTGTATTACGTGTCGCAATCTCTTCATATACCCCATTTTTGATCCACTAGCTGCAGGGCAAGTTTCATCAATCTTAATGCATCTTGCGGTTGACTATCACGCAGCCCGAGCAAAGGTTGGCTTTGGGAATCACTTCTGCCAGCTAGAAAACTTACTAGATAGATATTTTTCCATCATCACGGCTGGGAATATCCACTCGTTTACTGATATCGGCATAACATTTAGAGGGCTTGTTAAAATGAATGCTAGCTAGACATAAAACTATGTTTTAGCCTTTGTTATTGATTTTGTAATTAGAATAACTAGTTACTGCAATCAATGCCTTGCTTTCA
>NZ_CEZLMY010000025.1:0-34028 GCF_983033635.1 Psychromonas sp.
TTGCAGGTAATGTTGAATTTTCAGCTATAACCTCAACGTTTCCGCCATCATTTGGCAGTAGTGTGTAATTTCCTCCACTAGTTACCAAATCACTTCCATCAACGCTTTGTATAGTCTCACCAGCACCAACACCAGCAGGAATGCCCCAAGTTACTTGCGCGCTTGCGTCATAGATATATAAAACACCACCACCTGCGCCTATAGGTGTCGTGGTGTCTGTGCTGTAAACCCCCTCTGTATCTTTCGCGTTTAGTGAGCGAAGTACAGATCTTAAATTACCAATGGACACAGCAAACCACTTACCCAGCTCTGGAGCTTGAGTCGGGTCTGTTCCTGTTGGTGTGTATGGCAAATCCTGGTTTGTGCGCCACAATGCATCCTCAAAACCAACAATAGATTTAGATGAAAGAACATCATTAGTACCTGTTAGCTCTGGAGTGTTTGCGAAATCACCTATTACATCCCAACCGGCGTTAGATTCCCAGCTAATGTACGGGATTAAATTAGGGTCATCTTTTGCTAGTGGGTACGCGCCTAAATTAATAGAATACCCAAGAGCAACAGCAGGACTTAATTTAAATAAAGCGCCGTTGTCGTTTAAGTATTGATTGTAAGCCGTGTAAGTTTTTGATCCAGAGTAAAGCCCGTCATCAAGCGGAACTCCTGAGAAGTCACGAGCTTTTGCTAAGTATTCCGCTGTTTGGTCCCCACTAAAGGGAAGATTGTAATCAGCCATGTTTTATTTATCCTATACTGTGATTAATACATAAGAGTCGCTGTTTCCGTCTCTGAATTTACTTGCTTCTGCCGCTAGGTTGAATACCGTAACATTTGCGCCTTTTATTGCGCCACCGGCTAAGCCAGCGTTGCTAATAGATACAAAATCAGTTTGTTTTGTTCCTTCGATAGCCGTTGTGGTTGCTGTGGAAAATCCACCATCTAAGCCCCACCTGCCATCGCCAGAGCTTGAATCTGCTTGTGCCGTTGCTGTAACTGGTGGCGCAGTTCCAATTGTCTGAGTGGCAAAATTTGTTGCTGTTGCTCCAATTCCGCCGCCATTAAATGTGCCGTCTTGCCCTGTTTGAATGTCTGGTGGTGATTCTAACTCACCAACAAATCCACTAAGCGCACCGGCAGAGCCAGAAGGAATGCCAGAGCCACCACCGCCACTTGTTGCAACACCAACAGAAACGCCAGCTGGATCATCTGTTACATAAGTCGTTGCTGCTGAAGATCCACCACCTCCACCAGCAGCATACATTTCGCAATCTGTAACGTAAGTATCAACAGTTCCATAGTTAAGATATAACTCTGATTCTATTCCGTCAGACTGGTATATATCACCGCCATCTGTTGCGTTAGTTGTTGTTGCTGCTCCTGCGAATCTTGAGTTAGTTACAGAAGCGTCACCACCATCACCACCACGAGCTGAAACTTTAGAGCTGTTAGTGAATATAAGTTTTATAACACTTGCCGCATCAAACGCACCAGCCCTAATGGATGGCACGTTGTTTGCCGTAGATCCTATTGTACACTCATCAAAAACAAATGTTACATTAAGCGGCTCTGGTGGCGCGCCTGCCCTCGCGTATAGATTGACATCGAAAACAGTACCGCTTATAAATATAGTTAAATCGCCGCCTGGTGTTGATGCTATCAATGGCACGTAACTAAGAGCCTTAACATCGTACATTCTGCCAACACCGTTAAGATTTGGCTTAATCTCTATCAATTGAGATCTGATTCTAGCCTGCAAAAACTCTCCTGATGGCGTTTGCGAGTCCCTTGTTACTATATCAACCACATCACCAATTCTGCTATTAGCTAGCTTACGCTCTTCCATTTTAAAGCTTAGCTCTTCAGGTGTCCTTGCGAATCGCTGAACATAACGAGACACAAGTATAAAAGCGCTATCAGGCGTTATAAAGTTACTCGGCTCAAACTCTTTTACTTTTATTGATCCGTATAAATCCGAAGATTCAGTTGTAATATCTTTGTGCAATGTCAGCTGAGAATAATTTGTTTCATCTTCATTCTCTGCTTGGAAATCTTTTTTATTATAAATGTAAGCTCTGCTAAACCGTGTATTCGCGCTTGTCGAGGTTCTTAGGTCGCTTAAATCATTCTCTTCTGTAATTGTTCTTATTGATTGTTTCCACGCTGTTGTTGCACTTACAACGGCTTTCTGTATTGGCTGGTCTAGCCACATATCTATCATGTAATCAGTAAGTAAATGATTGATTAACTCATCCGCCTCAGTTGGCGAGTGAAACACACCGTACAAAAAAGCATTTTCATTCCAGTCAGAAATCTCATCATCCCACTGAGTGAAATCAACGTAAGCAGAAAGACCTACAGCGTTAAAAATATCTTGCAGAACATTAGATAAAAACGTCTTACTCATCACATAACAGATTTGCACCGTTGAATCTATCGTATGATTGTTTGTGTTCGTCTTGTAAATTGTCGTTGTATCAACCGCTTGATACTCAGAGCCACGAGTGTAAACAGTTAAGTTATTAACGTTAATGCTTTGGATTCGCATTAGCTCTTTATCGATTATAATCACATCTTCAGCGGTAAATAACGACCCGTCATCAACTGGAATTGTTGTTGTTACATCGTCAATATCAACAGTTAATTTAGCTTCTGTTGGTATTGGGAATTGCTGGCTAAATGCCTCCAAATCTTTCAATGCGTCCTTTGCGCTTATTGAGAATTTGCCTTTTGTTAGCGTGGCTTTCTCTATAAAGTGTGTTGACGCACTAACTTCAACCGGCGTCTCTGATTCTGGCGTTATAGTGTAATAATGCGTGATTATCTTTTTACCATCTAAAACATTGCGAGCTTTCAGCTTTCCAAAAAATGTACCATCTTCGCTAAAGTTAATCGGCCCTGGATCACCCTCAAAATCCGTCATAGTTAAGGACATTGTCCCTCGGCTTGCCATTCCTTCACCCGGCTTTAATCTTGCTGTCGATTCGCTTGCACTTGATACGCAACGCCAAACAGAGCTATTCAATTGAGACTTTATACCGATTGCTGTTGATGGCGGACTCATTATAGGTGCAGCGTTTCTCGTGAAGAAAAGCGAGTATTCAGAATCGCTACTCTCCTCACAGGTTACCGGCGTGTGCCATGCTTCGGTCAAGTCACCAACTGGCGTGCATACTGTGCAATATGGTAAAACCAATTCGTAAACAACAAAGTGGCTTTGTTTGAAATTCTCTTTAATTGTCAAAATAAGGCCTCCGTTGATTTTGCAAACGCATTAAAGTTTATTGTCGAAACACCTAAAGACCTTGTTTGAGCGTGTGCTTTTGTCATAGCTGGAACTGCATTGAAACCGGCGTAAGAGTGCGTTTTATCACCATCCTCTAATATATAAAAGGTATTATTAGCAGCGAAGTTAATAAAATTATACCAGCCGTCAAAGTCTCTTATAATATTATTAGGAACAGTTAAAACGCATTTCAATGACCGAGATTCATAAGATAAATTAATAGGCGAGTTATTAAGCCCAACCGCTGAGCGAGCTTTGATATTTGGAACTGTCCACGGGCGATTATAACCGCTTTGCTCTCCTCTTGGTATTTCGTAATACTCGCCTATCGCAATCTCTGCTATTGATATTTGACCTGTACCTTTCACGATAACAGTTACGCGCCTAACTCCTGCTGTGTCAACTTTGTACATTAATACATTTGATTCGTTTTTACCTAATTGCGAATCATCAACAGTGCCACCTAAACTAACGGTTAAATCAAAAGGGTCGTTAGATACTAGCTGCTCACTACTAACAGTTTGCCAGTATATCGGCTCAGGCTCGTTTGATGTCGTTACCTGGATAGAATCTTTTTTTGCAATGTTACTGCCGCCGATTGCAATATAGCCCACGTAAATCTCAGCAGGAAAAACGAAAGTAATAGTTACCTGCCCGGCTAAAGTGTCAGTATAAACAGAAGAGTAATCACCGTCAGTTATTACATTAATATCCTGCAATGCGCTATCTGGTAGCGCTGTTATTGTTGAAGTGCTTGCTATGTTTGTTATTGATGCGATCATGATATAGCCCCGTTTACTGTTGCTTCGTTCAGTATACCATTAAGTGCAACAGCTAGCGCGTCATTATCTCCAGACTCGAATCTGATTACAATATCCCTACCAAGCCCCCCTTCTTCTGTGCTACTAACCGCTAGCTCGCTTGTTGGCTCAGGCACTTCCGTGACAGCCGCGTCACCTCCAGCCGATGAAACAGACCCGCCGCCCTCTGAAGCGCTAAGCACATTACCCAATTGAACAGCACCAGCAACGGCAACGGCAGCGGCCCTTGCAAAAGCTGTATATGGATCACCAGACCCCATTTGATGCATTACTGCCACTGCTGTTTTTGTTACAACTAGACCAGCATCAGCGGCCTTGTTACCCTCGAATATTTCACCTGCTACATCAAGAGCAACGCCTGCGTATATTTGATCGCTTGTTGCCTGCCCTTTGTTTTTCTTGTCTGTGTCTTTTAACGCTGATTTCTTTGCTTTTTCATCTGCCTTTGCTAGTCGATCAATGCGCTCAAGCTCTTCTTGTTCGGCGGCATTATCTAACTCCATAATTGCCTGTATAAATTCCTTATGAAGCTGCAATTTAAGCTCGTTATTTTCACTGGCAATTATTAGTTCACGCTCTAACTTTTCGCCTAGCAATAATTCCTCAGATTTAAATCTATCTTCTAATGCAGCTAGCTCATCACCAGTACCGCCAGTTCCACCTACGGCAGCACCGCCAAGAGTCGCTGAGATATCGCCACCTTTAGGAGTGGTTGCGCCCTCGAGCCTGACTATCTGCTCGCCTAATTCCTCAGCCCTCGCGGTTGCCTCTTCTATCTGAGAAGTAAGCAGAGTAACCCTGTCTGATTGGATGCCCTTACCGCCTAGCTCACCGCCCTTGCTAATTGCATCGTTAAGCTTTTCCTGAGCCTCTGCAACTCTTTCTATTGCTTCTTTTTGCAAGTTCATTGCTGAGTTTATATTTGTTACGTCTGCCGCATCTTTAAACGAGTTTATGAAGTCTATAACAACCTGTGTTGCTTGCGGCACGACAGTTATTACACTGCTAAAAAATTCACTAAGCATTGGAGCTAATTGTGCCGATATCAATGTGCCTGACTTGCTAAGTGAAGCTGTCATTAAGTCAAAGTTAGTTGAAACAACCTCAAGCCCCTTTGCTTCTTTCGACGTTATTGCCATTGATTTAGATACGTTGTCATATCTATTTCTCAGTTTATCAAGCTCAACATTGTTATCAGCAAAAAGAGGTAGCAATCTTGAAAGGTCATTACCCATCGACTCAAGAACAAACGTCATCTCATTTGCGCTTGCTCCAGCCTCTTCCATTTTACTAACCATCTGCCCGATAACTTGATCACTACTCATGTTCTCAAATTCAATTGCAGCAGCCTTTGCCTGATCTTTAGTTAGCCCTATAATATCGGCGTAATCTTGAAACGCACCAGTTCCGACCTTTCCAAATTCACCCATTTTATCGGATAAATCTTTTGAAATATCAGCTATTTGTTCTGCATTGATTCCGTATTGGCTTGTTGCAAATGACAGGGATTCAAAATCTTGAGTTGATAGCTTTGCTTGTCTTGACAATAGTTCAAGTTCTTTTTGTGATTTAGCGGATGATACGATAATTGCAGACATTGCAGTCGCTAGAGCAAGCCCCGCAGTGGCTGCGGCCCCAAGTGTTTTAGCAACCCCTATTGATGTTGCGCTTAACTTTTTAAATGAGCTATCGTTTTTCTCAGTCTGCTTATCTAGCTTATCTAGCTTCTTATTGACAGATAACAAGTCGGCCTCAAGCTTCCCAACTTTTGAATCCAGCTGAACTATTAATGGTTCTGTTGCCATGATTAAACCTCTTGATTCATGCCTAGAAATTCGTTTGAAGCGCCGTTTCTTTTGCGTTCAAAATTAAGCATTAATGATAAATCTTGCTTGTTACTATCTTCTAGCTCGGCAAGGCAGCGTATCTCTACAAAATCCAAATTCCAAGCTTCGGAAGGCTGAATCTTTAACTCTTTAACGCAGTATTTCCAGTAGCCGAAGTGGTCAAAGTCAAACGCTTTTAGCTTTCTCTTAACTGGCGTTTGATAACTGCATATTACTTTTTTAAATTGCTAACATCCATTTCAAACTGCTTGTTTATTTCGTGCGCAATAGGAACCAAAACAAAAGTCCAAGGCTCAGACATATCACCAGGTCGATCAGTAGGCAACCAGCCGACTTTAAACATCGCATCTTCTATTTCTTCAAGCGGAATAGATTTATCTTCAGTTCTGATTAGTGAATGAAATAAATGCGCAGCTGTTTCGAAATCAACAATTTCATATAATTTGCGCATACGAACAACAAGAGATTCGTCTTTCGATTCCGCATAAACCTCCATGAATTGCAGTAACGTACACCACAAGTCTTTGCCGGTTGCTTGCTTGAATTGCTTCATGGCACCGAGTGACATCTTACAAGGATATTCTTTATAACAAAGCTTCATAGCTTCCCCGATAAAAGTAAGCGCCCATAAAGAGCGCGATAATATAACGATTTAATGTTAAGGCGTTTGAGGTGTATGCGTCACAACTCCGCTAGACATAAGCGTAAGTGACGTTGAAACTTTATCACCATGCGGCAAAGCATCGCTTAAACCAGTTGGTACAAATGTCCCAGGGATAGTTTCCCCTGTTGCACCATAAGTCACAGTGTAAGCGCCTTGCGTTCCTGAAAACGAGTCTGCACGTACTTTTTGATATTGTGCGTCATCATTGTAAACACAAGTTAAAGCAACCTGAAATTGCTTTGTTGCTAACTCTGCGTCTAGCAAAACAACCCAGTCACCAAGCGATTTGTTACTAATATTAATTGGAGCTCCGTTAAATGTTACGGTAGCTTCACCTTGTCCAACTATCTCACCTACGCTATCAGAAATGATAACGAGCGTTCCATTCAATTCACCTGACATAATTTTTACCTCTGTTTGTTTAGAGTGTTATTATACACCCATTAGTTGAATTAATTAAATTCTGCTTTGAAAGCTTGTGTAATCTATATTTACATCGCGCCTATAGTGAGCGCCATCAATAACAGGCTGTGCAATAGTTACCTCGCCTATCTGCACATCGTCAATAACAACGCCGTTGTAATAAGTTTGTTTTAATGTGTCGATTATTTCTAATTGTCGATTATCAAAAGTTTTTGCATTTGACTTTATGAACACTGATACTCTAAATATCCCGCGCTCATCGTCACTTGAAGCTGATGTTTTTCCGCATGAATCAGAAGTTGCTGGAATAAAGTAAGCCGCCATAAAATCATCTTTGCCGGTCGGATCAAACCCTGCGTTCTCGTAAGCAATGTCGGTAATCGCCAATGTTTCAAGCTTAGTTAATAATGAATTTCTTATTGATAGTTGACTCATTTAATGCGCCTTATTGCTGTTTGCATCTGCGTTATTTCACGGTTAACCCAGCCGCGAGTACCTGGCACTATAGCCCAATCTGTATAGTTTAGTCGGTTAATGTAAGGCAGATTATTCGCGTAATAAATATTTAACCCTAAAACGTAATCAGGCATTCTAGCTAATCTAGCTAGTGAATCAGCTCCGCCTTTTGATGCTGATGATGGTAAAGTTTCTAGTGGTGTTCCGTCACTTAGAAACCAACCGTTTCTTGCCATGCCCTCAAGAACCGGAGTTCCTACTGCAATATTTGATAGCCCCTGCAAATAAATGGCGCGCAGATGATCGTTCATATCATTAACGCGATCTTCTATTGCGTCTTTAACCTTTCTAAGTCCATGCAATGGCATTACTGCTGCCTGACCAATGCAATGTAAGCAAGCGGAACACCTGACGGCTCTTTGACATCTACATCAACAACAATTAATCTAGTTGTGCCATTTTCTATAATGTCATTAGGGCTTATCAGCACATCGCCATTACTGACCATTAGGCGATCACCCGCTTCTATTAATGAAGAGAATGTGCCGGTATTTGATTGCCCTATATTTTCTGTCGTGCTTTTAAATATCGCGTCAACTAATAACACTGGGCTTTCAGTTGGTACAGTTGGGTTTGTTGGTGTGCCATTTCCTCCGACCATTTCTATTAGGTAAACTAACGGAGCTGTTGCAGAGCTTGTTGCTCCTATAGCCTTGTTTAGTCCAGACCTTACCTTTGCTTGAATATCAACACCAGCCATTAGATCCACTCCTGCCCAAAGTTCTCGCGATACAAACCACCACCAGTGCCACAAGGAGAGCTTGCGAAGCCTGCCTTGGTAAGTGGATAGAGCGAGTTAGTAACGCCCTGTATGGTTGCATTTAGCTTCTTGCTTGTTCCGTCTTGATATGTTTCAGAGTAAACACCTTGAACGTTAAATCCTGACAAGTCTTGACCGTCATTAGTGCCATTTGTTTCTGTTCCGCTGTTGATTGAATCAGAGTAGTAAAGCTGTGCCAATATTACTGATTGCGGTATTGATTCACTATCAACTAATACGCAGTTATTATAAACGCCAGTACGCGGGAAAATGCCAGTCTGAATATCAAACGTTCGATAACCTTGTAATTGCCGCTCTGAATTAAGTAACCCAAGATAACCCTGTCTTAATTGCACCTCGGCTTCTGGATCAGTAGCAGCAATTGTCAATCCGTAATTAGCAGCTAACGTGCGAGCATCTGCAAGATTGATAAAACTATCCGCATCTGCAACGCCCGTACCATCTTCAATTGTTAAAGTCATGTTACACCTTCATGCTTAGCGGGCAGGCCATTTCCAAGCCAATATTCCCATCGTAAAGAGTTAGATCTGCGTCCACTGAGCAAGCAGCCCAAAGTGAAACCTTATCCCCAGGCTCTAATCCTTCGACAAAGCCACCGCCTGAGATATTAGAGGGTAAGTTTTGCGCCGCTCCACGCTCACCCGTTACTCGCTGACTGAATGAAACTAAACCAGTTCCGAATTTCTCAATGCCAAACACAAAGCCTATAACGTTGTTGTTGGCACTCGTTGAAATGTCCAGCCATGCGTGAGGCGTTCTGTAGTCCCCTGCACCGTTAGCCCCTATTACAAGTTCACCGCCGACAACTGAAACCTCGCCGCTCGCTGTTATTTGAGTAAGTCCATTGACCTTAACATAGCCGTTATAGCTTCCTCCTGTGGGTGGTTGTGGCGTTGTTGGTGGTGGTAGTTGCTCGTCACCTGTTCCTGTTATTGATACAGGACCAAGTAGACCATCAGTTGCCACGGTATTACCGAATGATGCCCTGCTATTTAATAAGACGCTTAGATTTGGATCTTGATTAACAACAGGATTAATTGGATCTGTATTGTCTACCAGATTGCCCGTTACAGTTAAGACTGCGCCGCCGCCTTGCCCTGCAACTTCTGACAATATCTTTTCAAGCAATTCATTTCTAATGCCCATCTAAAACCCCTTTGTTATTTCTGCTAAGTATTCATTAGCGTACAACACCAATTGATAATTAACGCTAACTCTTGTATTGACAGTTTTACCTTGCGCTCTAAATCTCACCCAAGTCTTTTCACCTATAGCTACCGGGTTGCCGCCAAAGGTAACAGGGGGTGACGCATCAGAAATTTCATTGACATACTTGGCAATATATGCCGCGCCGTCAACTGACAATTGAAGCCTAATTATAGCATCATCATTGCGGGAGCTTGTGCTGTGTAGTCCATTCAAAAAAGCCGTGTGACCATCTGGTACAACATAGTGACACATCTCTGTTTGACCGTTGCCTGCGTCTATTCTAAACTGTACATCTCCAGCAACTTCCGCTGTACCTGTTATATTTGCAGCGTTAACAACGGCTGAATCTGGTGCCACCTGTGAACTGTAAACACTTAGGAATTCATTAATTGTTGTTGTTGCGCCAACACTTAAAGTTAAAGTCTCTGTCAATAGATTATAATCATTATCTACGCCTCTAATTATAATATCTATCACATCCGTTGAAGCTACAACAATCTTCTCAGCGGTCGATAATCTCACTAGCGTTCCGCCCACGCTCCATACGTCCTCCTCGTCTGATGTGTCAACATCTGGATTATATGCAAACTTAGCAACCTGTAAGGCTTTTTCTGGATTCAATCCTGCGGATATCGCCAAGCTGCCAGCCAGTATTCCACTTGAGCCTGTTACGATATTCTCTAGTAATTCATTGCGTATACTCATTAAGCACCGCCAAGGGCTAGTAGCCAGTCTTTAAGGAGGGAGTTTCTATTGCTTGGATTTGTTACCGTTCCGCCTGCCGCGATAACGATATCAGCTAATATAGTGTTCATTGCTCTCATTGCCATTTCTCCATGAGATAAGGGCCGAAGCCCCTTTATTTAATTGCTAAGCCTTAGCGCCTGCTTTTACTGCTTTATCAAATAGGTACTTGGTCAATTTGTCCTGACCCTCTGCCTTGATTGATTTGCCTTTAAAGTTAAAGAATGAAAAATTATTCTTGTCACAAAGCTTTGCTTTAGGGTTTCGCGCGCGTAGAACTGCAGCTTCTTCTAGCGTAAACCCGTCTTTAATGAAAATATCGGTCATAATCAATCCTTAAAGTGTGATTGCGGCAACTAACGCCGTGTCTTTTGTGCTAGTTGCAACTTGAGTCCAGTTAGCTGCTAGAGCTAAATCGGCATCATCTGGCTGAACAGGCCCCGCGTAAGTCATGCCCTTAACGCCTAAATTAAAGCTAGCTTCCTCTTTAATTAGCTGCTTGGCATTATCAAACTCAGTCTTGGTTTCAGTGTAAACGCGAGAGTCGCCGTTATCTTCGACCATAACGCCCATAGGAACGAAGCCAAGTTGGTAATAATTATCTGTCCCTGCATTATCGAAGAATAATGCCGGTGAATCAGTCATTACTAAGATGCGATTAAATCCATCGTCCATAACCTGAACATTATCAAACACGAATAATCTGTTTGAGTTCGCTAGGGAGTTTGCATAAATATCATGCAATGATTTACTGTGCATAATCCAAGTTACAAGGGATGCAGAGCGATCACCAAATAAACGAGCCGCACTATTTAAGCTAGTTAAGTTTGCTACTGCAGCAGTCCCGCCGTAAGTTAAGCCTGTTGTAGTTACAGCAGCAACAGCAGCAGCAATAGCGCTATTTAGCATGTACTGGAACTTAGCTTTACCTACTTGCTCACCAAACGCAATGCCAGCCTCTTGAGGGTCGCGTAACGTCCAATCAAATTGTGAGCCGGTATATTCCATTGGCAAAGAACCCATGCCAACTTTAACAGCAGCTTCTTTCAATGTAGCAAGTGGAGTTGATGCAAGCGCAGCAACTGAAGAAGGATCTCGGTTCCCGTATAAACCAGCCATTAACGCATAAGCAGATTTTTCAGCTAAGTCACCGGCATTATCTGCCGCGCTCACTAAACTTAAAGCGTTACGTGTCGCGCCGTTCCACAAGTCTACTTGCTGATCGACGACTTCAGTGGACGTTAGTTGCGTCCACTTGTTGAAAATATCAAAATTACTTAAAGCCATTGGTAGTACCTCTATTTATAAAAACTATTGTCCGTGTTTAGCTTCCATGTACGCTTTTTTCTGCGCCATTGATTGAGAGCTAAATGGTTTACTGCTATCGAATGCGGCACCACCGCCATTACTATTTTTTGTGTCTGCCCCACTGGAATCGACACCTTTTAAAACTGATTTCCACGTATCGGACTCTTTGGCACTACCAAGGAAGTCTGCAACGCTTGTAAATTGCTTGTCACCGTCTGTGATTGTTGTAACGGCTTCACCTTGTTCATTATACGACACTTTTGTAATTGATGCTAATTGAGTCTTGACAAATGGCTTAAAGCGGTCATCAACGTTACTTAACACTTCGTTAATAGCGTTGTCAGAGTGAATTTTATTAAGTCGTGACTCAGCCAGCTCCTGCAATTGTTGGCTTGTCGCTGTTGCCGTTGCCAGCTCTTTAGCGTGAAGCTCGCTTAATTCATCCCACTTTTGATCATTTGCTAACTGCGCTTTTTTTGCGTCACTTGCAACCTTGTTGGCCGCTTCAATCGCTTGCTGTGCTGCTGTTATTTTTTCACCATCAGCCCTGCGCTCACCGATTAAATCATTGTTCTTTTGCTGTAGTCGCTCAACTGCTGCTGTAACAGCGTCATCCAATTGCTCTTGTGTAAATGTTGCATCTGTCATCGTATAACCCTCAAGGTTTGTTGTGTGGCTCAGCCACGGTTAGTAAATTATATCACTTAGCTTGCTCGTTTAAAACTCTTGACAATTCGTTATCTTTTTTCTTTAAATCTTTAATTGAAATTGGGTTGTAAGTGCTGTCAATTGTCTGTTTAGCGAATAGTGCGTTGTCATCCATCTTGCGAAAAGCTTTACCTAAAGTAGGGCCTAATACGGCGTCCTGACTTGCGGCGTCCAACTTTCCTAATTCATTGTAATAAATAGCCTTGCTTGATACGCGCTTTTTATCCTTATCGCCGTCGACTTCAAACGTGCTAGGTCTCTCACTTGCTGAGTCATCATAACGGTATCTAGCATCAACCTCGTAAATCATTCTCGATCTACAATTTGGATGAAGTGGCGGGAATGGTATGTTATTGGCATTTTGTGGAAATACTTGTTGATCTAAACTCCTGCACTGCTGAGAGGTGTCACCGTCAAGCGTGGCAATGAATCTATAACCAGTTAGCACTTTATCATTCTTATCAACAAAAGCCTTTGTTGCTGCGTTAGCGTAATGATTGGTTGCTGTCCTTGCCATTGTCTTAGCGCCGTTACTAGCTCGCTTTAAATCATCTGGCAGCGCGCTCATTATTGCATTGGCAATCTCTCGATTAGTGCCACCGGTTAGAAATCCAGCTTCGGCAATGCTGTTAATCATATCAGCATACTTTTTCCAGTACGCGTTAACATATCGATTGTAAGTAGTGAATTGCTTATCGCCTACTTTCATAGGCGAGCCGATAGCAATAGAGTTAACCGCGGCAACAGTAGGAGCTACGGCAGTGTAATCTACTGCAACAGTAGTTAAAGTTTTAGCGTTGAACTCGTTTTCATGCTCGGCTAATTCCTTGTTATTCTCTTTATATTCTGCCGTATAGCCTTGTAATTCACCGCGATTAATAGCATCAATTTCGTCTAGAACTTCGTTACGCTGCTCAGTGGTTAGCGCTCGAGCAGGCATCTTGTTTAAAACCGCGCCCACTCTGGCATCTATTCTTGCTAGGTATGGATTGACAGCCAAGCCAAAGCCAGCAGCCACGCGCTCTAAATAGATACTGTGGGACGAGTAAATGCCGGTCAATACATCATTGCTAGCCATTAGCCCGCCTCAACACAAAGCATATCAACACAAACACTAGCCGCGCTATTATTTTGAAGTGTTACCGTGATGGATTTTACCGGGCTTTTAGCAAGTGACTCGTAACCAATCACCTTTAGAATCGCGTAAAAATCAGACTCTTTAGCATTCAGCCCGTGCTTTGTTGCGCTGCCCCAGTCCCCGCCATTTACAGATAGTTCTATAGGGTTACTTAAGGTTACTTTAACAACCAAGTTAAACACCTGGTCAAAGTCTCCGTAATATTGGCACGCCGAAAGCACTTTCCACATAAAGCCGCTTCCTTTTCTGCATTCGTGTACAGCCATTATTCACCCGCCTTTAATGCTGCATTCTCTTCTTTCAAGCGCTCAATTTCAGCCTCCAATGTCGCTTGCTCTTCAGTAGTTCCACCAGGCACAAAAGCCTCATCTTCAATCGCTGTTTTGATTTCGTCATTTGTTAGCTTAGTAAAGCCAGCCTTACGAGCTGTATCGCCAAAGCTTGAAGGTGGCAACATGCCTTGCTGAACTGCAACAATGTGAGCGTTAACTTGTTCTGGTGTCATATCATCAGTGACAAACTCAGTGTTGAGCGTGTAGCTAATTGGAGTTGCGATACCTTTGAACAATTGCATCCACTCAAGCACCTGATTAAGCCCTGACGTTGCATTCTGGCTGATTCGTTTAAGTGTTGATGTACTCGCCCCAAACTCCATTTCCTTAGCGCCTAGCGTTGCCGTTGAGCTTGTATCTGTTACTACTTGAGCGCCTAACATAATCATTCGTTGCTCGTCGCGCAGCATTTCAGCAGGGATTGCTCCAGTTGCTTCAATCTGTAGTATTTCAACCTTGTCATCTTGCTTTAATAGGTTGCGACCCTTTGCACCTACATCAAGGCCGTTTGGATTATTTTCATCAAACTCAGTCGTGTCCATAGATGTAAAAATATTCGTCATACCCTGCCCGTGATAATGCAGGTTATCTCGGTTATCAGCGTCTAGAGTGTAGTGCCCTAAGTTTTGAGAGCCCAAGTCAAACATCGGTATTGAGCCAATTGCTGGGCTGTTATCATCTGCACCGAAGAATTGAAACGGTATTAAATTAAAAAGCTTACCACTTGCTTTCGGTGTTGCATCACTAACCATTGAGTAAACTTTATCTTTGCTGTTACTGCCTTCTTTACCGCGCCACACTTGATTGTGGTAAACACCATCAATCATTATTAAACGCCTAACTTGCGTCTTAGTTTCATAATCGAAGTCGTTATCTTTAACTTTTTCCTGGTAACTCTCGGTTAATCGTACCTCTTGCAAAGTGTTACCATCTTCACGCCAGTAGTAAATCTGGTCTGATATGTATCCAATCGCTCGCGGGTTATTAGCCTCTTGCTCAGCCATCGTCTGACCATCAGTGCTACCCATATCTGCCAGCATGCCATAGCGACCTACATCAATCATATCATCAGTTACTTTTTGGGCTACTTCGCGAATTGAGTTGCTACCGTCTGCTGTTTCATCCAAGAAGCTCATTTGTGGTGACCATTCAGGAGCAGGTGGCTTACTCCAAATCATACCGCCGTAAGCATCTGAAGTCCTGCCGGTTGCATTGAAGTATTTGGCACGATTCCAGTAATTAAACTTCCGCAGCCTTACTTGCTCGTGATTTGTTTTAGTTGTTCGATACAATGGAGAGCATAATCCGCCACCCATAGCCAACTCAAGCACTGCGTTTTTACCTTCAACAGCTGCGCGTGTCTGCGTCCACAATGGGAGCGCTTGTTCATAGTCTTTGTTCTTATCTAAAATACCCATTGCTTTTGCCTTATGTTAGTTTTGTATATTGTAGCACTTATTAATTATCGATGTTTAATCGCCCACGATTCAGCTTAACCAGATGAGGGCACGCACCCATTATAAATGCGTCCGCTTTGTTTGGTGACTTTATCCCGCGCTTAGCCAAGTCCTTTTTGCTCTCAACCATATCAAGTCCTCGCTTTGAGTAATCTTTGCGAGGCGAACACAGCTCTGTTTTGAGCGCTTCAATCTCTTTTATATCAGAGCTAATGCTTATTAGCTCACTGGCTGGATATTTCATTCCTTTATTCACTGCATTAAACGTATTTCTAAGCCTATCAGCAACATCACGCCACGCTTGAGCCTTTAAGTTCTCAAACTTCTGCTTGTTGGTTATCTTTGGTGCATATTCCTTTTCAGGCATAAAAGCAGCTTCAGCAGCATTAAATTTAAAATAGTCACGCTTGCCGTTATTCTTTAGTATTGCACCTACACCAGCACCCACACCTATTGAATCGTAAATCAAGCGACCGCTACCAACAAATGACCAAGCTCTTAATGATGACTTATCAAGCTCGTCCTCTGCGGCTTTCCACTCCTCGATATATTCACAAATAGCGCCGTTAAACTTAGCTATAGCATTCTTATCCTCGCCACTATCAGCAACATCATAGCCAATAGTTAAAGCGCCAGATAAGTCCATATCTAATTCAATGTGAGAATCAATAGCCGCCTCTATCCATGAGCGCTTAATTATCGCTGCATCATCGTCGCTTCTAGGGATGCCTAAATAAATATGTTGGTACTGTTCAAAGTCCTGCTCTTTCATTTCTTCGATAGTATCTAATAGCGTTTTAGATAGGAATTGATTCTCTGTGTAATTGATTAGCCTTGATACTGTATTGCGAGGAGGGTTTACTATAAAGTGTTGCCAAATGAAATCAGTTATTAAATCAGGGTTAAACGAGATCCAAATCTCTGACCCCTCTTTCCTGATTGTTGGCTCTAATATTTCCCATTGCTCTTTAGTTAGGTTGTGCGCCTCTTCTATCCAAAGAACGTCAGCACCCTCAAATGACTTAATCTCATCAGTGTTTCGCTCAATACCATAAAAGGCAAACTCAGTGCCGTTAGCGTGTTTTATCTCGCTAGCCATGACATTGTAGCCAGTTAACTTGAAGTTGCTTATTTGATTCTTAATGAGCGTATAAACAGAGTCTTTTATTTTATTCTGATAGCGGCGAACACAAAGAAATCTAGTCTTATATTCCTGCCCTATACCAGCCCCCCTACCCGCATACTCCCAGCTCTTAGACGATGCGCGACCACCAAACAATATACGGTTACGAGCCTTGATAAATTTACCGCTATTATCAACCCAAAAATCCTTGAGTGCTGGGTTAAGAGTCGCCATACATATCCGCGAATGATTTAACTACATGAGTATTCTCTGTAACTGTTGGGGCGTTGTCGCCTTGCATTAGGTTGTGCTCTTTCATTGCGGCAATGGCAGATTGCATATTAATCATGCCTTTTTCGGAGTCACTCTTCATAGCACTATCAATTATTTTTTCAAGCTTTTGAAGCTTATCTTGCTTGCTCCATACAAATGACTCATTGCCCATTCTCTTGTGCTTCTCTATAGCCTCCTGAGCCTTAACACCCCTTAACACCCTGCTAGCTGATTGCTCTGCTGTCTTGGGGCTGTAGTGTGCGTCAATAGCGGCTTGCTTGGCATTCTTGCATCCCTGCAAAATAAAGTTTTTTATTAACAGGTCGGAGTCCGGCTCTTTCTTTTTCTTTGTCATAACGAATCAACCTTAGCAAGCACCCTGCGCTTTAGCTCATCCATCATGTCAGTTAACAGGTAGGTTCTTGGAGAGCCGCAGAAATTGCGGATGTCAATCTCACTTCTAGATTTGTTTATTATGCAATTTCCATTCTCACTTATTGAGTAAGTATTGCCGCTCCAGTCTCTCATTTCATTTACATAATGCGTCTGACCTTTCGGCGCCTCTCTGCATATTCGCATTAAATCTTTGTCGTTAATATTTTCCATAAACACCTCTGATGTTTAGTTTCGCCGCACAACGGCTTTTGTTTAGTATAGCATTTTATTCAGCCCATGAAAAAGCCCACTGTTAAGTAGGCTTTTTCTATCCTTATCACCATAGCGGATTAATCTACATGAAGGGTAAAAGTATAAAAACCCTGGCTAATCATTTACTGTGATCCATTATGCTCGCCTAAAGGAGGAAAGGCTCAATCGCTATAATGGCAGTTCGCATGATATACACGCATTGCTATAATCTCATTTCTCTATTATTCGGTTTTCGAATCGTTCTAATTCTTTGCTGTTGAGCTCGTCTTGAATTTATTCTTGCAACATCTTTCAATGCCGTCACTGTGCAGAATAATAAAAGCACAATGCATATAATATCCTTAACCATAGTTAATCCCTTATTGAATAGCGCAAATCCTCAATGTAATCCTGAGACTTACCAGACTTTTCTAAGTCCTTGAAGATTGCTTCTGTTATATCTCGCCGGTTAACCTTGTTTCTCTCGCTGTTGCTTCTTGCATTCCAATAGCCGAACCCTATCGATGTCACAGCAGTTGCGACTACAGCTAACGCAGTCACCGCGCTTGAGTTTACTGTAAGCCACTCCAACATGCCGCCGCCAAGAGTTGCACCCGTTAAAATGTGCTGAGTTGTTTGCGCTGTGTTCATCGTTTGATTGCCTTATCTTTTTTATGATAACGCCTAGCCAGTTATACGCGAGAGTTATCAACGTTGCTAAGTAGACTATCGTATCTTTATTTTGCGCTAGCCACTCCAGCATAATAGCGCCCTATGATTAGTTAATATCCTATTTTATCTAATCATAGTCTATTTATCAAATAAAGGAGGCTTAGTGTCCTTTCCAAATATTTCATCGAAGTGTTTTAAGTCTACTTCTGTCATCTTACTTCCTTATCTAGTTAATAATTTACTTTGACCAATCAAGCCAACGGAAGCATTTAAATACTTTAACTCCATCTATTGCTTTGTTGTAAGTTCCGTACTTTCGCTTTGATATTCTTTTCATACCTCTAAGCTTTCCATGCGCCAAATTTACATTGTCGAGCTTCGTGTCTCTTGAGAGCATTGCGTTTAAGATTGAAAATTTTGGTTTTGTTAAATACAGTTTTTTATGCTTTATGAATAAGTTACAGCAAAGAACATCTATATTAAAGTTTAGCTCTTTCATACTTACCTCTCTTGTTTATTAAATGGTTAATGTATTTATTTTTTAAATTCAAGTGGTACGTAAACTTCCCACCCCTCATTAGATTGCGCATAAAGCACCCCGTCATCACCTAGACCAATAATCATACCTTGGTAGTAAGCATCATTAGGCATAGTTGAAAACTGTATTATTTTAGGTTGTTTGTTTTCAGTTATAGCTTTTTCACTACAGTCGATTACATGATCTAAGTCGTAATCATTATAAAACGCAGCAACTACTCTGCCAGTGTGTTTATCAACAAGCAGGTTATTTGATTCTATTGTGTGCTTATTTAATTTGTCGCTCTTTTCGAATTCCATCATCTTATCCTTTATTTAGTTAATTAATACTCTTTGGTGAATTAAACTTACAGTAAACCCTTTTTCCCCCATCTGATAACTATCTAAGCTTGAAGTAATTGCCTATCTAGCGAGCTATAAAATAACTATATCTATCAAATTGGTCTAATTACTTAGACGGGTACTAAACTTTCCCCCACCAACTTTATTTCTAAAGCTTGTCTAACGATATTCTGTTAAACCTGATCCGTAAAACACGGCTCAAAATTGGGACTATGTTGCAAAGGGCAAGCAGAGCATAGATTTAATTACAGTTTAGTTTATATAGCAATATCGCAAAAGCTTTGATGCTTAAACATGGATTTAGTTTGTCGTGGTAAACCGCTTTATAAAGACACGGCATTGTGAGGATATTTGAAAGGTTGGAGCGTTATATCGGAATCGAACCGATGACATTTAGATTGGAAATCTACTGCTCTACCATCTGAGCTAATAACGCATAAAAAAAGGGCTTAGTATGTAACCCCGTTGATGGAGGGGCGAAATAGATAGACCAAAAGCCCACCGAGATCACAAACTAAACCCTCTATCTAATTTCAATTCAAACAGCCATCACGCTGCACTACCAATTATACTCTTTACTTCACGTATTGCAATTAACCTTGTTAATTAAAGAATCAGCTATCTGCTCTAGCTCTTCAGGTAAAGCTGGAAGCTCATCCCATAAACCAGTTTCATAGAACTCATTAAAATTTGTATGATGCGTCCATTTCCAACCCTCTACCCCGTCTTCGTCGTATAAAGACGCGGCCTCAACATCCCACCCATCTAATAGTAAATAAGTCACCCTTTTAAAATATTCGCTGCCCATAATCTTCCCCATTAAAAGTTAAAGTCACTTTCTGCGTCAGGCTGACCAAACCTCTATTTGCCTTTCGGCTGCACGCTCCCAAGGTAGCGGGAATTCTCTAATGAATCTATTATCGTCCACAATTGAAATTAACTCCAATCGTTTAAAACTATCAATAATTAGAGATTAATCGTAAATCTCTTTTAGCTCTTCGATTATAATATGCCTTTCTTCGTTGCGCCTTTCGCTATCGCCTAAATCTCTACCATCAACGCCATAAGAATTGCCATAATGTTTATTGCATTTTAACTTCGAGCCGTATTCATGCCCGTTGTGCTGATGCTTTTGGTTTTTATGATGCCTTGTCCTGCTCATTTTACACCTTCATGTAACTTATCGTGATTATGGTTAACTTTGCATTGTGCATAAATTCGCGCCCTAAGCGTCTTAGCGAACACCACAAGCTTTTTCTTTGATCCGTTGGTCATTGCGTCAAACTCAAGTTTAGTGAAGTTAAGGGTTGCTGTTGGCTGCCCTAGGCAGCCAACCGGCGCGTGAATAACTTCAACTGTAGAGCAAGCGCTTAAACTAAAGGTTATTAATAACATCGATAGTGATTTCTTCATCTTTTTTAACCTCCTTTAGTATTTCTTCCTGCTCATCTGAAATAACACCCTCTTTAAACTCTGCTTGTTCCGTCTGCATTTCACTTTTTTTATGTATCGTTTTATTTTCATGCTTTAACCTCGATATTTTTTTAGCTTGAAATGAAATTACCAACCAAAATCCACCAGCTATAAAAGCAAATGCAGCTGCGACCTTTGACCAAATTCCGCTAAATAAGCCAATCATTTCCCACCCGCCTTTGTGTGGTTCCTTCCAAAATAAATAGCACCAGAAGCCCCAATTAACACAGCCATACCATTGTAATCAATCACATCTCCAGTGTAGCTGGCCAGCCAAATTTTACCGAGACAGGTTAGCACTGTTAACATGAATGCAACTTTTGCGGCGCATGTTTTACCGTCTTTATCTTCATACAAATTTTTCATATTTATCCTTTGTTAAGTATTAAAACCAACTCATCACTATTACATTGCGTGCAAGTTTGCTTTGAATATTTTGGCTTGGTTGAATTAACGTCAAGATTCTCAACAACGTTATCAACCTCATGAGGATAAGCCCTAAACTTCTCGCCACAACGTGGGCAAGCGCCAGTAAACTCAGCTATGTTGGTGTTTCCGCATCTTCTCATGATATTTGCTCCTCGTGTGTACTTGAATGCTCAACAAGCCACTCTTCCACTTGCTCAACTGTTCCGTAAAATATGCAATTTCTATCCATAGACATGATATCCCAGGTGCTATTTATGCTATCGCAAATTACAAAGACTTTAGTTTTTTTAAGCATATTCATCAACCTTGCAGGCAGAGCTAAAACTGTATTATTTGATACTTTCATAATAACCCCCTTTTCATTTATATACTATGAGTATAGCATAGCTTCAATATTCCATATCACAAATTAAGATTAATTGCAAGATTGATTTATTATAAGAAAATTAGCGCTTATAATATAGTGTTATAAGCGCTGGCAATATAATTCGGCTAATACATCATTTTTTCTTGCTTGGAAATGCTATAACTTCCAAGCAATCTATGCCTTAACTTTGTCATGTGCGTTCTGTTTTTATATCGCCACGGAGGGGTCCACCAAATGCACCATGACCAAGTTATAGACTTAGGGTCATGGTAAGCAATGCAATAATGATCCTGAGTTGGGAAACTTTTTTTAGTGTCTGAGATTGAAAATCCTTTGATATACATATTTATTACCTTCTATAGTTTATGTGATGTATGATTTCATAGTGCGTTAAGCGCTAAAGATTCAGCTAGATTTTAATTGTAGTAACGAATTATAGCGCTGACATAAGCCTTTGCTAGCTCGTCAATTTTATTTTGAGCCAGTGCTAGCGATTTATCGCAATCAATAAAAAACGGCTCAGCTATCGCGCAAGGCATATCTGTATATTTCAATAGATGCCCGCCACGGTCGCCTGCTTTGCCTTCGTGAGCAACGTTGCAAGGCTTTAAACCTCTATCGTGCAATCTAAGGCATTTAACAATTTCATTTTGAATCAACCCAGCTAATCGCTTACCATTTTTACTTTTAACATAGTAAAGCGTTTCACTGCCATTTTGCTTTTTATTAAACGCGTTGCAATGTAATGAGATTGCAATATCCGCCTCAGTTAAATTTACATGCGCCGGCAACTCTTCGTAAGTTCCGTCACGATAAACCACAAAAGGTCTGATTCCACTCGCAACTAACAAATCTGCTATTTTCATCGCTAGAGTTTCATTAAACATAAACTCAGATACGCCACTGTTTTTATTTGATGCACCCTGACTAGCTTCATTGTGCCCGATTATTAACGCTACTTTTTTCATTATTCATTTCCTTCTGGTAGTTTTACGCCTGCGTCAGCTAGCTTGTAAAATATTTCTTTATGGTAACTATATGCAGCCTTCCAGCAGTTAATTGAATCGGATATTTGATATAGAGCGATAGCCAATTCTTCACGCTCTCTCGCTGCTTTTTGCTCTGGTGTTTCTGGTTTTGTCCACCCCTTGTGAGACTTCCTTTTACCACTGCTTACTGAGTTCATGTGACTTGAATTCAGTCTCATTTTTTTGCAAAAAGCATGAAGATTGTAAATATCAACAACACCATAATCCTTATGTTCCAGCTTGTAGCTTTTAGCTCTCGCCTTTATGTTGTTATCTGCATGGGATATAAATACACATGTCGCAGGTGAATAAATCTTATTGCCATCAACTAGCGTATCCTTATCCAAATGAAACCCTTCTACATAGTTAGTGTCAAACCATTCAGCAAAATTCTGAAAGTTGTGCCATTCGTCGCACACATAACACCCTGCGTATGTTGGTCTAGCTATTAGTGACGCTTCGCAATAACACCTCTTTAACATATTTGACCATGTGGAATATGATTTTGAAGGCTTTCCGGATGCGAAGGCAATATTGCGTCCACTGCCAAGATATCCAATGCCGTAAACTGTCCTTTCTATTTCACCAACCAACTCAACAGGTTTTTGCTTTGGCTGTAATTGCTCTTTAGCACCTTCGCGATAATCCATGAAATCTCCTTGTGATATGTTGTGCTCGCTCATTTCTTTAACGCATTGGTTGAATTCGTATCCGTTTATTTTATCTCGGCCATTTCCAGTAAACATCTGACCGCTTAAAGCGAATGGGTAAATTGCTTTGTATTGGTTAACAGCATCAACAATCTTTTGCTGCTTATCTTCCTGCTCTTTGCGCTCAACTACGTATTGCAATGATGGCACTTTTAGGTAGGCATCGACTGATTGACTGTGAACCGTATCAGAAAACATGCCAACAGTAGCCCACTTCATGTCATCTGCCCACTGTATATCTTTACTTGTTAGTTTCATGTTACATCCTTAATTTAAATGAATTTCTTGAACATCTGATTTAGAAATTGTTTTCCGCATAAATCCAGATTCAATCTTAATTCTGTATTTATCAACAACCTCCATCACTTCGATAACTTGGTCAAAATAAAGATTGTTAGATTCTCTTATTACTTTAACTTTATCGCCGCTTTTCATAAATGCCCCTTGGTTAACTGCCGCAATATCCACCATCACACTGCCTAGCAAACTCACGACCTTCTTTTGTGTTTTCATCGTAAGCAATATCACTGTCGCTTTCAGTTGCATCGCCTTTGAAAATGTAAGCTTCTGGCACAAACGGAGCTTTAAATCCGCGCTTACCATGACCCCATTCAATAGCCATCCTTACCCCAACACCGCCGCCAACACGATAAGGGCGAAACATTGTTCTAGGCTTCTCGTTTCTAGTGAATCCCATTTCAATTTCAATCTTTTCTATTTCATCTATTCGCGGATCATTTTTAGCCATGCATCCTAAATCAGTTTTATTTGCGCAAACACATGGATAGCACTCCATTGATGAGTGCGGCAACACTTCAAATCCTGCTCGTTTTATTAGCTCATCACGCATAGCTTCATCATGCAGGTAAAGAGGGTTCCACACATCACGACCGCCGTGTTTTGGCGATTCATCTTGATGTTGAGCAAGGTCTCGACGGTTTTGTGACTCTTCGCGCCTTCTGCCTGTGACAATGGTTAACTCGCAATTAGCATCAATTCTATCCAGTAATTCAAGAGTTGGCTTTTCTTTTAGCTCGCTTGTGCAAAACTGCATTGCGCTTGCTGGCATCGGCCAGCCCTTTTTGCGTTTTACTAATGCCTCCATACCTTCCGATTTAGTTTCAAAGAAAGTAATGCCGCGAGCAAAGCACCAGTCAGCAACTTGCTTTATTCTTTCTGGCCAATCCTTGCGCGCCCATCCAGTGTTATTGTAAACAACACCAAAGTCTAAGCCTTTTTCATACATCAATTGCATGTTTGCAATCGAATCATTCCCGCCGCTATTTGCTTGCAAATATTCCATTTCATTCTCCTTTTTGGTTAACTGAAGTATTATCCAACACTCCAGCTAATACCAATCGTTTATTTCTATGGTTATGTTGTTATTGATAGCTTTTCTTTTATCACAAATTAAAATCAGAGCGATCTACCAAAGTAACGCAATGACCCTTTGCATAAGCTCGCCATATAAATAAAACAGATCCTTTGTTATTCCCGCTTACTGGCTTTTGAGTTTCAGCGTTAATAAAGCTTAATCGACCGCTAATAAACCGAACCTCGTTACAGCTATCAAACGCTTCTTTAAACCATTTAACCGAAGTGTCTGCCGGTACTAGCATGACTGTTGTTATACCTTGCTTGTGCTTTAGAATCGTTGCTTCAACCCATGGCATAATATTTGAATACGGTGGGTTGCACCAATTAACACCACCCCATGATCGACCATATTTTAATGCATTTTCCTCTTGCGTAATCCAATCTTCACAAAAATGATTTTCATCACTAGAAGCAATATCGCAATTGAATCCAAACTCAAGATCTAACGTCTCAAATAACTGCTTAGGAGTTTGATATAAATCCCTTATGACCTCTGAAGTGTTGCTTTTATGTTCTGTATTCATCTCAATTTCCTTTTTAAATTGCGCTAATCATTAAAACTGTATCACCTGGCTTTGCTGTTATTCGCTGCCCCCAGGTTCTACGCTCTGTATCGCAAGGCTCTACCGGTGGTCTACCTCGTGGTTTTGACTTGCTTTTGCCTCTGGTTACCTTCTCTTCAATCAATTGCTCATGTAACTCAATCAGCCCCATATACTGCTCACCATCAACGCTGTAAACGGCGGGAGAGTGTTTAACACGAATTACTAAGCCTTTCTTCTGAAAAGCTCTTAGACGACCTCTAAGCGCGTGCTCTTCCATATCAACGCCAACCTTTTCTAAAATTGCATCTTGCAAGTTCTCAACTGTGAATTCAGTATCAAGCGTTATCGAATCGGCTATCTTTCTTGTGCTTACTATAGTGCTGTACTCAGCCATTTTTAAGCTCCTTTTTGTTAATTTAATTTACTTGATTTTTTATACTCAACTGGCTTTGATTTGTTTTTGTATTGCTCAATCTCATTTGATGCCATATCTTGAGATGTTGGCACAAAATGCCCGTCAATAAACCTAAAGTAAACATTTACACCTTTGATAGCATGCCGTGCTTTTGCAAGTATTATCTGTGCTATGTTGTGTGAGTTCTCGTCATGGGTAAACTGTCTGTGACAAAGCAAGATTAAATCGGCGTCATCCTCTAGGCGTGAGCTGTCTTTAATATCTGAGGCGACAGGTTCGCGATCATTAACAGGTCTTGCGTTAATGTTTTTACTATTTAACTGTGTCAATAAAACAACTGGGGTTTCAATGTCCTTCGCTAGCTGCTTTAACTTTCTGCTTACAGTGCCTAACGCTATATCGTGGCGAGACTCTTTCGGCAATTGAAGTAGCCCAGCGTAATCCACAACAATGCACGACAGGTCTGGATGGTCTTGCTTGTGGCGTTTGGCTGTTGCCATTATCGATTCAACAGTTAAACCAGCTTGATCAGTCATGTAAAAATTCTTATCTACAAGAGCTCCAAGCCCGTTCTCCATCATCTTCCACCCATTGTTATTGTTTAACAGTAATGGGTTTCTAAGATTTGACACTGGCAATTGGGACTCGCCACTTATTGCTCGCTCAACAACTTGATGATTTGACATCTCAAGACTGAACATTAACGCGCCAAGTCCACTTTTAACAACGCCACGTAATATTTTAATGCTAAATTCCGTCTTGCCGCTTCCTGGTGTTCCGCCTACAAGCACTAAATCGGTTTTGTTAAATCCGCCAGTGTTTTGATCTAAATCTGTTATACCAGTTAATACAACGTGATTTTCGTCCATGCCTTGCGCTTTTTCTTGTATCTTAACAACGTACTCTTTCGCCACTTCCTTAAAGCTCTGCGGTTTCTTGTCGCTAGTCTCAAGTAACAACCCATCAAATAAGCTTTCAATCGAACCAGCAACAGTTTCAACTTGGGTTATGTCTGATAGTTCATCTATCACCTTTAAAGCTTCTACAGAGCGCCTACGAGCCTCCATTAGATATGAAGATTGTCTAACTCTTTTTGCATACCCGATTATATTTGAAGGTTGCGCAGAAGAGCCGCCCATAATGTCAGCCAGCCAAAGCAAATCATTGTCGCTGCCCATTCTGCTAGATACGCCAACAACATCTACAATCTGCTGCTCATCGTGAAGCTGTTTGATCGCATCCCAAGCTCTTTGTGTGTTTTGATTACCGAACATATCAACCGTTAGTTTATCAATCACTGTTGACCGTTTAATCAAGTCCTTTGTTGATAATACAGCTGTTATTAAATCAAACTCGTATTGCCCAGTGTTAATTCTCATTTAGTCCTCCATAGCTTTAATTAAGTTATCTTCTGTCATGTAGTAGTCAAAAGTTTTAGGGTGGTAATTAACCCCGTTTTTCCCTACATTAGATTCTCTTGTCCACTTCCATTCTGGAGACTCAGCCACATGATCTATAAAAGCAAGTAACGTTTCAATATCAGCGCCGCTTTTAGACATTACTTTTTTAACTAGCGCCTTCCTTGTGTCTGTCATTTTTTTGATTGGCTTGTGTGGCATCTTTTTATTGTAATGAGACATTATTAGCTTGTAATCAATGCGCGGACTACTAGTACTTTTAGGATTGATGTTAGGAGTACTGTTAAGATCGTGTGACACACTGTCACCTACTAAGTGACTCTCTGTCACCTCAGCATGACTCTCTGTCACCTCAACTTCTTGTAAGTGACACAGTGACACCCCCATTTCATCACCGATTAATGTATAAAGTGATGGTCGATTAGGTCTTCGCTCAACCGTTAAAACATCCATTTTTTCAAGTTCTGATATTTTACGCATAAATGTTCTGTCGCTCATCCCGCAAGATAAAGCCATTTTTGATATTGAGTAATAGCTAAACCCATCATCATCAGCGTTGTTAGCAAGTTGAAGCAATGCAAGCTTTAATGGTGCGTTATCTATCGGTGTGTCCCATGCTAGAAACGTATATTTAGCGCTCATCGTTTAACCTCTGTTAAATCTGTTTTGCATAATATTTTATTTCCGCTTGATTGCTTGAAATTCACATTATTTTTTGCAAATTCTTGTACGGCCCATAATTGCCCACAACCGCCTCCAATATCATCCTGTCCAGCCGGATCGAAAACGCGAGTGTTAAAGCCCTTTTCAACTAGTTTCCCACTAAATGCAATTACCATGTCAACCTGACTTGAAACAGCGTCTGACATGGTTTCATCAGCTTCACATATGACAGATAGTGTAGCTTCCCAGATTCGCGGATCAAATAACATACGTAAACGCATTACATCATCATCTGAATTGTTATTTCCGTGAACACAATAATTAAAATATGGTTTACGACCAGTAGTTTTAAAGAACATAATCCCCATGATTGCAATTTCTTCAAGTGATAGTTTTGCTTTCATAGGCATGATTTGATCACGTGCCGCATCGGTAGACTCATGAACGCTGAACTGTAAACCAACTTTAGGTATTAATGTTGCTAATTCTAGCAAACAACTCCAACCACGATCTGTTTTTGGTGCGGCAGAGCTAATTAATAGATCTGCATGAGGTGCAATCTTATTGAATATATGGAATGCATCTGATACACATTGAATATTAAGAATAGGCTCACCCATTGACATAACCATAATTTGCATCTTTTTAACTTCAGATGGTTCAATATCATTTTCAGAAATCATGTGCTTAACCTGTGATACGATTTCGAGAGATGTTAAGTTGCGGCCGAAGAATTTACCAGTACCACAGAATGTACAACCCATAGGGCAACCCGTTTGAGTACTGATACACATAACAGTTCTTGATTCAAATGTTCCATATTTATAAAGAACAGCCTCAGCAATCGCATCATCTTTTTCAAAAATATATTTTTTAACATCAGAATCTGAACTTTTAAGTTCCTTAACTTTCGACCATGTTTGTTTAATATTCATGCTATAATTACTCCGTATATAAAAGTGATTGCCTGTGTCGAGCAGGCTTTATTTACATTTCTCTGCTTCGCTCATAAGCTCCGAAACAGGGCAGCCTATAGCGTCACAGTAATCTTTGATAGTTTCCATCTTCTTGATGCTATCGCTCCCTATAGCCTTGTTTATGGCTCTACAACTGATACCTTTGCGCTTTGCAAGTTCAGAAGCGTTTACGCCATACCGAAGCATGATAATTTTAAATCCAGCTGTTACGTTCATAAGACCTCTCTATTTATTAGGTTATACAATAGTACCAAATAGGAACAATAGCTACAACATTTAAATGGGCATATTTTTAAAATGTAATAAGTTTATAGGCAAACTCAAATTTTAATTTTTGCGTTTGCCGATTACCAGGCTAGCGATAATCTTGCTGTAGCCCAAGTGTTTATAGGCTTTGTAGGTGATCTTCAAATTGAGTTTTACGCACACAAAAAAGCCGCTCTAGGCGGCTGGTGGTTATTTGTTTATCTCCGTGTCGCTTCCGTACTTCTTGTAAGCTTCATTTCCAATCAAGCCACTTTTTATATGCTCAATGTTACCTTGATCATTTGTGATGAATTCACCTTTTGGCAGGTAAGTCCGTTTAAATCTATTGTGCCACTTTCCGTACTTATTCGGCTCGCCACTTGCAAAAGTCCCACTTACACAAGCGGAGCAAAGTTTCTTGCCTAAATCTAGCTTGTGCATCAATCTTTCACTATTTCTACAGTGAAACATGCTGCACGCTGTATTTTCTGCGCATCCGCATTTCTCGCATTGGAATATGCTCATCTTCTATCTTCCTTATGTTGTTGGTTGGCTCTATACATACTCCCACAGCTCTTGCTTGTCTATCGCAACCCATGAGTTATCACTTAGTTTCGCTTTTATTGGTGTGTTTGGTATTAACTGATTTAACCTGTTGCATTGTATTTCATAGTCAAACACATCTGTTTTTATTCCGTTTATCATCGCGTAACCAATCGGCTTTTTCATCTTCATTCACTCCTAAGTGACGCCAGCTTTTACACTGGCTGGTTGGTTGTTATTTGTTTACCATCGCTTACTTTTGCTATTTAGCTTTGGCTGATATGTTTGTGTGTATGGCAATTCTGGCATGCCTTTCCTTGATCTCTCGTTAGTGTACATTGAGATGTCAAACGCCTTAATTTGCTCATCTGCCCTTGCAGCTGCAAGACCTATTGAGTACATGGCCGATGACAGCATTACAATTCTCTTCATGTTCATATCACTCACCCCTTGATTTAAACTTGTAATACTTGGATTTATTAAGCACCCTAATAGCATGATTAACGCGAGCTTCCCACTTGTATTTATTTAGTTGTGAGCGCTTAGTTTGAATTTTTTGATTGCTCATCGCTTACCACCTTGATACTTTTGCTTGAAACCGTCACAGTAAGGTAAGCCACTTCCGCTATATTTCATTTCAACAACGTCTATAAGCGGGTATTTAACTTTATGATTGCAAGCTGAGTTTTGATTAGGCTTTTCGGCGAACTTGCAATTGATGCATTGTTTTTGTTTGCTCATGGTGCCTCCGTTATTTATTGTTAAGTGTGGTTAATTTAAAGCGTCTTTAATCGCCTTTTTACAGCTGTTACATATTGGTTTATCTGCTAGCGCTGCGTGTTGTGCGTCCTGAAACATCCAGTTTGATGGTTTCTTTCCACACCATGTTATTACTTTGTATCTTGGTAGTTTTTCGCCGTCATAATGGTCATATTTAATCACGCATGGCATATTACTTCTCCTGTGATTTAACAATACATTCGAGAATTGTCCGTGGGATTTCTTGTTTATCTGTAACACAAATATCAATGTCGTTATCACTCCCCATAAAGAACATATGATTATCTCCGTTACCGTTTTGTATAAGGCTCACTCCATGCTTAAGCATCAACGGACCGAGAATAGACCAGTCGAATGGGTTGTATTCTGAACACATAGGATCCCCCATGTAATAATGCGTAATAAACATAATTCCAGAATCGCTTGCTTCGATATCATAATCAACACCCTCAATCTCAGCGATCTTTTTTGCCAGCTCTAAATCTTGTTGGTTCATTTTGATTCCTCTATTGTCAGCAAATGATTTATTAAGTATTTCGCGAATTCTGGATATTGATCGCATTTTCTTAGTATTTCAGAATTTTTCGCCGAGACATAAGCATTATGTGCATCTTCTGGAGTTAAAAAGCTTCCTATGGACTTGCGCTTTGAGTCTATTGCAATTTGAGCAATGTAATTACCCCTTCTTTTGTCAGCGCAAACACCTATAGGGAACTCGCCCCTTCTTGCGCGACAATCCACAAGCAAGCTGTTTATAGCTGATGGCACAAAAAGGCACTTACTCGGTGAATAGCATTTGTTTCCGTTTTTTATTATGTCTTTATCCAACTGGTAGCCATCAACGTTATTTTCATTGAACCACCTTTCAAAGTTTGAGAATGTCAACCACTCCTCGCAAACATAGCAGCCAATGTATGTAGGTCGGCTTTCTTGGAATTTTTTGCTATAGCATCGCTTAAGCATGTGCTTCCACCTCATGTAAGCAGGACACCTAACCTCTATTCCGTTAATTAAATTGCTTGTTTTATAATCGGAGTCGTTAACTCCAATTCCGCAAACAAGCCCTCTTCTTGCCATGGAGCGCTTGCTTGCTGGTATTTTTACAAATGCGCTCATTGCTTAATTTCCTTCTTGAAAAGTAATGCAATTGCATCTGCAACAATGTCCTGGCGATTAGCTGACTTTGTTTCGCCTAGCTTTTTAGCCTCTTTTCTTGAGTTAACTAACTTTTGCAGTTTATCTTCTGCGTGCCCTAATATGTGAACCTGCTTTAACGCCATTTAAATATCTCCGTTGTTGTTTGATTCTTTTAAGATTACTCCAGTGCACATATATAGTCAAATTTTATTTGAAAATTACTTTAAAATTATTTGAGTATTTTACTTGACCTTTAATTTGAATGGTATTACTATTCACTCATCAACAGCGGAAACCCATCAGCAACCACAAGGAAATCGAAAATGAATAGTTCAACTAAGGCAGTAATTTTAGGCCAGCTTAACCATGCATTGCGAGATAATAAATCTGCGATCCTTCGTGGTCCAATCGCAGACTCTCTTTGTAAACGTCACATGCAGCAATCAAAGGTTTATCTGCAAAATGCAATTCGTGCTATTGAAGAGGGCGAGTAGATGAGAAAATATTTTCAACTTTCACCAGCAAGAAAGCGCGAGCTTAGAGCGAAGGGCTGGTTTACATTAGCAGTTGAAGCATTGTCATTGATTGGGCTTATCGCTTTAACCTGGGTTACTGTGGCATTAATTGGAGGATTATTATGAATACTGACGGAAATTTATACGCATTAAGACAGTACGAAAAACAGCAAGCGCAGGAAGATGCGAAGTGTGAGTTTATTGCTGATAAATCAGCAGAAATACAGGAAGCAATTCTTGACTTTAAGCTAGGTGAGGACGCTCCGTTTTTTAAAGATAACTCAGGTAACAAGCATGAGCTGTCTGACTTTATCGCTGACATGGAAATTGATGCGCACCTTTTTGCTGAATTCTTGAGTGGTGGGACATTGCTTAAAGATAAATTAAATACTCAGCTTGAAGAGTTTTGTGATGAAATCGCAGCTGATTTTGCTGATAACATGGAGCCAGAACCTTATGAAGATTATTAAAGTTGAAGATGCTGTTTACGATCTTTTAAAAGACTCAGCATCACGCCGTGGATTAAGTTTAATTGAATTACTAGAGCAAATTGCTGGTCGTGAGTACGAGCGCCAGCAAATAGAAAGCAGTAAGGGGTAGGTTATGACTGAATCCATCACAAGTATGCTTAAGCAGCCATTTCCATTAAGCGTTGTTCATTGGAGAACAGGTGCTACGAATGCAAAAAAACTAAAGTGTAAGCCGTGGGAGGCAACGTCTGGAATTGCACTGGCATATATAGACGCTAGAGATGTAATGAAGCGATTTGATGATGTTTGCGGCGACTATTGGCAGGTAGAATACCCTTTTGATGGATGCTGCCGAATAGGCGTGAAAATAGGTGATGAGTGGGTCTGGCGTAGCAATGGCGCAGGCGAAACTCAAGTTGAAGGTGAAAAAGGCAAATACTCCGACGCATTCAAACGCGCAGCTGTTCTTTGGGGTGTTGGTCGCTACTTGTATTACCTGCCAAACGTATGGTGCAACTTAAAAAATGGAAATATAGCAAACCCGCCAAAAATGCCATCATGGGCAATGCCAAAATAAGGAAAATAAAATGGAAATAGTAATATTTAAGGATCTAACAACAGAAGATCATCTTCAACAGTTAGAAGAAGCTGCAAAAAAATACGACGGACTTTACGTTGATATGGAAAATAAAGAAGAGCGTAAATTCGTAAAAGATAAAGCATACGATATACAGCAGCTATTAAAACAAGTTGATCGCAAGCGAATTGATGAATCGAAAAATTATAAATCAAAGGTTGAGACGGAAGCTGCGGCAATAAAGCTACGCCTTGAAGATGCCAACGCTCCGTTTATGATTTTAATCAATCAACACAAAGCAGAAAGAGCCTCAATCCTGGCAGAAGCAAAAGCAGCAGAAGAGGCGAAAGCCTTGGCTATTCAGATTGAAGATGATCACGAATTTGCAATTATGCATGATAAGATTGTCGATGTTGAAAAAGCAGAGGCAGCAGCAAAGCAACATGAACGAGATGAGCAATTAAAAGCTGACGCGATAGAGCAGGCTGTAATTGACGCAGAACGTAGCGCGATAGCAGCAGAAGAAAAAAGACTTCGCGATATTGAGCAAGCAACAGAAAACGAGCGAGCAAGGATAAACGCTGAAGTAGAAAGGCTAGCAGAGGAAAAAGCAGCCAGGGAAGCCAATACAGCACACAGAACAGGCGTTAAGACAGCAGCAAAGCAAAGCCTAATGCAACACGCAGGATTAACAGAAGCGCAAGCGATAGCAACAGTTAAAGCGCTTTGTGTGAAATCAATTTTGAACATAACAATTAACTTTTAATAAACCGGAGTAATAGAAAATGTCAGTAAACAAAGTTATTTTAATCGGAAACTTAGGCAAAGATCCAGAAGTGCGATACATGCCAAACGGAAATGCAGTGGCTAACTTTTCACTAGCAACAAGCGAAACGTGGAAAGACAAGCAAACAGGCGAAAAGAAAGAAAAAACAGAGTGGCACAAGGTGTCTGTGTTCGGGCCTCTTGCTGACATTGTTTCTCAGTATGTTAAAAAAGGCTCTAAACTTTATATTGAAGGCAAGCTTCAAACGCGAAAATGGCAAGCTCAAGACGGACAGGATCGATACAGCACTGAGATTGTTTTGCAGGGGTTTGATAGTAAGCTTGAAATGCTGAATAAAGTTGATGGTGGTACGCAACAACAGGCACCAGCACAGCAAGCTCCAATGCAGCAAGCGCCTCAACAGGCTCCGCAAATGGCACCTCAGCAACAAGCACCGGCTAGCTGGGGAAATGCACCACAACAAGCTCCAGTACAGCAGGCGGCACCACAACAAGCGGCTCCAGCGTATGATCCAAACACACCGCCGTATTAATTTTTAATTAACTGGCGGTTAATAGCCGCCTAAGGACTATCATGGGTGAATTTACAAAATGGAGCAAAGCCGGGATAACCGCTAAACCTGGTGAAACCGTTTCAATGTTCAGTGATGCAACTGAAAAAAGAAAAGATTGGAATCCTTCTGATTCAGATAAATTTAACTGCGAATGCGTTTCAACCGGTAAAAAATATATTAGAAATGTAAGGCACCTAACCGAGCATTGGTTTA
>NZ_CEZLMY010000025.1:34038-37116 GCF_983033635.1 Psychromonas sp.
TGAGTACGTAAGCTCAGAAAGAGGATTTAACAGCAATGCAAAATACGTTGTTATGAATTTCAATGGAGCTGATATTGTTGACGAGCTTTGGAATGTTGTATTTACGTTTAGAAAGGCTGTGTGATTAACCTATTAATCACAGCTTATTGATAAGTTTAAACGATTGGCATTAGTTTCTGTAGTAGATAATAATCTAAGTGTTAAATAAAAATAAGGTTATTTATGTACACATCAGAATTGATAGACGGCAAGCCGACAGTGCTTAAAAACGGCGTGGTTGATAAAGAAGAGACAGCGCAGGTTAACTGGTGGGCCGATGCTCAGCAACGTTGTGATTATTTGAATGAGCAAATTAAACAGGTTGTAATTAGCAATGATGCTATTGATAAATTAAAGGTGAGAAAATGAAAAATAAATATAGAGTTGTAGATGACAAATACAGTGGCTTTGAAGTTCAAGTTAAATTTTGGTGGTTTCCTGTTCTCTTTTTCCAGTGCGCAGGTGAATACCCATTCACAAATACACACCCCACTCTAGAAAAGGCAAAAGAATTTATGGAAGATAAATATAAAGGTAAAAAATCTAAGGGTGGAAAGATACACGCAACACTGGAATAAAAACATAGCCACGCATTAACCGGTAGCTATACGAGTTAAACGCATTGTTATGTTTTAGTTTAAGGAGGTGTAAATGCCAAAAGGCAGGGGTTTAGGGATAACAGGAGAAGTTAAGGAAGGTAATGATTTTGCCAGATCAAAGCGATGGCAGAAAATTTACAGCCTGCATTTTGAATATGATTCGCCACACCTTCGCGACTGGATGATGTCACGCAGCTGGAAGCGACACAGAAAAACACAATACAAAACATAACCGCATCGACAAAGGGTGAGTATGAAAGATTTTAAGTTAACGATTAGTTCACTTGGTTACTTTATACAAGAAGTGACTAAAGTGTTAACCACAAATCAAAACAAATCTTACCGTGTCAATATTCGCGAGTGGAAGGAAAAGCGATCGCTTGACCAAAACTCGTTATATTGGAAATGGCTTACAGAAATATCCAAACAAGCAGCAGTTAATAATGAGAAATTCAAGCCTGAAATATGGCATGAATACATGAAAAAATATTACTGCCCTGTAACTATAATTAACATGCCAGCAGGCGAGCCTAGTATTATAAAAAGCACCACAAAGCTTGATACAGGGCAAATGCATCACTACTTAAATAAAATTGAACGATGGGCGCAAGATAGAATGTTTTTGTTAACAATACCTGAGTCTTGCGAGTATAGAACTTTACTTGATAAACAGGATGAATGATGAAATATATCACAGGGTTTTTATTGAAGGCTAACGTATTAATAATGATATTTCTACTTTTGCCAGTTATTGTAAATGGCGAAAAGCAAATGCAACTTGAAGTATCTTCATTTTTATTATTAACATCTAACATTTTAATTTACTTGCTGCTGAAAAGGATTAAAAAACAATGAGATTAATATCTAACATACTAAACACGCTTAGTTATCTAGCGATATTTTTTATTGTTACACCGGCAGTAATTAAAGGTGATACTGATACAGCGTGGGCTTTGCTCGGTTTTGTTGCTATAAGCTTTTTTGTTAATTTGCTGTCGATTGGTATTGGTTGTGTTAAATGTAAAAGGAATAACCATGGCGAAAACTAGGCGCTGCAAAAATTGCAAAACTAAAAACGAAAAGTTTGCCGTTATTGGTATTAATGCGTTTTGTGACTATGATTGCGCGGCTAAGTTCGGCAGGGAGAAAGCAAAGCTAGATAAGGAAAAGGCTGACAAGAAAAAACATGCAGCCAGAAAGAAGAAATTTAAAGATAATGACAAACCACTGAGAGAGCGTGAAGCGCAAAAGGCAGTTAACGCATACATTCGCAAGCGAGATGAAAAAGAGCTGTGCATAAGCTGCCGTAATGAGCTTAAAAACCCTAATGGATATATAGGGAAGTCAGGGGTTCATGCTGGGCACTATAAATCAAGGGGCGGTTATCCAGAACTTAGATTTGAAGAATTAAATATTAATTCGCAGTGCTATCGTTGCAATGTTCAATTGTCTGGCAATATTGAGAATTACAGGATAAACCTAGTTGAAAAAATCGGACTTGAAAAAGTTGAATGGTTAGAAGGTCCGCACAAGGCAAAAAAATATACTTGTGCGGAATTGAAGGAAATAGAGCTTAAATACAAAGCTAAGCTAAAAGATCTAAATTAGCAGCTCAAGGCTATATTGAGCTGCATTATAAAGCTAAGCTGAAAAGCCTCGGTTAAGAGGCTTTGATTGTAAAGCTATGCCAGCCTAACTTCGCCCTTAACGTCTGTTATCACATTCGCAGCAGTGTAGTGAATGTGATAAAACCCCGATACCAATGTCACCGTTACCGAGTTGGTTTTATCAAGCCCTGTGGCTGTGTACTCGTAAAAATCCATATTTCCTGAAACATTCCCATCACCTACTAGCTCACCCCTTACTATCTCATTAGGAGCCGCTACCATTCTTAAATTAACATATATTCTAGCTGTTGAGCTAGGAGTCATCTTTGTTCTAATCTCTAGCGTAGCTGATGTGTTATCTATCCATTCGAAACCATTTCTATGGTCTCGACCACTAGTAAATCTCCCTGCGTAAACTCCATCTGCAAAATTATTAACCGCGTGAGTCTTTAGCCCTGATTGCTCAAGCGGTTGGATTACATTCGTGCTTTTCGGGAAGTTGGCGTTATCAACAAGAAAATTATCAATGCTTGATGCAAATCTTTTTCTGCGCGTTATGCGCCCCATGTTATATCCGATTGTTGTATCAATCGCCTTAAAAAACTGTGAATCAGTAAAATTTATAAAAGTGTTATCATCCTCAATTATAAAGTTATTCGCTGGCCCAGGGAGATAATCTAGCAAGTAAGAGCCCGCCTCACCAGTGAAATTTAGATATGCATTTGACAGCCTAAATGATTCGATTGGTGTGGTGAATTTAAAGTGTGTATCGCTAATACTTTCATTGTAAGAGTCTTTTACTGCACAACTATAAACAGTCGAGTTAAATTCAG